>NZ_ASRY01000277.1 GCF_000520815.1 Paenibacillus maysiensis
GCAGGGCTATTGTCCGGTCCCTCTCTGCAAGCTGCTCGCGGAGATTGACAACCTCCTTAATCGCACCATCTAACTCGCTGTCAGACCTGCGTGCCTGGCGTTTTAACTCTCCTATACGTGTAACTGAGGACTCTAACTGCTGCTGGAGTGAGTCTACCAGGCCAAACACCTCATAAATCGCTTCTACCAGTTTCGGGTGATGTGGACCACCCTTGGTCAGCAGCGTAAGTGTATCTTTTAAAGTTGGTGTATTACTCACCTTTACCGCCTCCTTGGAATACTCTGTCCGTCAGATTTACCCATATAACAGCCCCTTGTGGATGCTTATAAGGTATAGGCTCCGGGTAAATGACTGGATCTTGCATTACCCATGCATAAGGTGTTTTGTAATCTATATCTGAATAATCTACATGGTGCCTATCTTTATTAGCAGCCCATTCATACATTGTAAGTGGAATGCAACCCACAAGCTCTGCTGTGCCATATACAAAGCCGCTGCCGCTCTTGATAATGCCGATGGTGCCGCGTTTATGAGTGCGACTCCCGCGAATCTCCCACGGCTTGAATCCCGACAGAACCATATCCGCCCATTTAGGCTTAATGATTAGTCCATCCAAATCAGTTCCCTCCTTGGGAAGCAGACTGTACAAATGCTTGATCAGAATGACCTTTTATATCCTCAAGATGCAGATATCCGTAAACCTGAGCCATAGCGTCTTTTATTTCGACCTTAACTCTGCCGACCCAATCCTTGTACAGCTCGGGTTCAAGTAGCCCGTCACGCACCATGCCGGATACAACATCAATCTTTGCTAAATGGTCCCTGATCTCTATAGCAGCCATTTTTGATTGATTACGGGCATACTGAGTGATATTCAATTCGCCGTCGATTGCTTTGATGTCCGGTTTGTTCATCTGTATATCTCTCCTTTGGTATAGGGGATGCCCCTAAAATAGTGTTAGACGTAACAGCCGCAGCCGCCTATATCCAACAAATCTATTTGCAGACCCAAACCGCTGTCCCACTCTCCTCGCAGCTCTCGTAAGGTCAGAGTATGCTCTACACCTCTTACTGTCCTGGTTAGGATGGTTACGTCTGTCCGGCCTAGATAAGCTTGCATTTCCAACTCTTTTGCCTCGTGGTACAGGTACAGGTCTCTATTATTTTTTAGAAGATTTATAAAATGGCCTTGCCCTCCACGGACACAGAATCCCCCGCAGTTGTTATGTGAAAATCCCATATCATATAGTCGCGGAACTTTGATCCCGTAACGTTTAAGGTCATTCAACATATCTGTTTTGTACAAGTAGGGCTGCTCTGTCATGGGCGCTATGACTCGGTATGGACTCCAACCGCGCTCTATGGCCGGTACACGATGTGACTCTGTCCAATCAATTCCCACGTAGATTAGTGCCTCATGCGGCTTGTACCGGGCCTTGACCCAGTTCCGCGAAAGCTTCTGCTTTAACTCCTCGCTGCATTGTGCCACCCGGCTGTTACCAATCCACTTTCGATCATAAAATACCTTCCACGGATCTCGTCCATCCTGTATCCAGTGAAGCGCAGGAATCCGTTTCATGGCCTCTCCAGCCAAGTCCAACAGATATTCCCGTCGATGATCAATTGGTACATCGCCCACATCTGGAATGCTGTCACATTTATCAATAAGATCAACTGGTTTCGGCAAATCGTATATGAAAGCCGCTGACTCGATCATAAATCTATAAAGGTCCCGGTCCTCTATTAGCGTGTCTGTAAACAACAGCAACATATCGTCCGTCCCATCGGTGTCCGCATCTCGCTTGGCTGCCGTCATGCTGCCTACACCACCGCTAAAGCTGTGTATGCGTATAATGTGTCTCTCCCCCTTATGGAGGGCCAGCCTCCTAATTGATCATCTTCCCTACTGGATTATTAAAATTCTTTCCATCTTCATACCCCTGAGCCAGAGCTTCGGGATCACCCATTCTATTTATGGTAGTAGGCTTAGGATTTTTCCAACCTGCACTTTCATAGGCAGCTTCAACAACCTCGTGCCTAACAAGCACCAACGATAAACTTTCTTTAGCAATTTGCTCTTTAAATTTTTCGTGTAACCCTTGCAAAAATCCAGTAATATAATCGTTTTTTATTGCATTTGCTTCTCTTCTTGACGATGTATAGATTTCTTTTAAATAATTGCCGGAATGGTGTCTGATCGCACTTTCGGCAAATTGTTGTACTTCCACGGCTATTGACACATCATCAGGCAGACCTAGAAATCCAATAGCGTAACCACTTTGGGTATAGCTATAGCATCTAAAGTTTTTAGCCACAATCCCTGCCAAACGCTTCTCCCACCACTGGACCCGTGATTTACGAATAGATTTCTTAGTGGCTTCCGGTGCCACTTCTTGTTCTTTTTTGACGTCAGCCGTGGCGAGACCGTGCTTTAGCATAAGACGCTGTGCCAAGAGCATTGCGGCCTGAGCTTCTTCAACATTACTGTTATTTTCTGCTAGTTTAAAAGCCTTCTGAATTTTACGGATTGCATCTTGCATTCCCATGCCCCTCCTTCTTGTCCCCTATGGGGCTAAACTGTGCGGTTATTTCTGAACCACGTCCGACCTTCATCCGTGTTTAAAAATGCTTCCGCCTTCTTGGTATGGTCTATCCGCCGAACCAGTCCTTTTTCTTTCAACTTAGATACTGAACAAAATCCCCGAAAACCACCGTTTTGGTCATGAACCTCGTATGTTCCAGCTCCAAACTTGAAGCCCGTTGCCCAACAAACTATTTTTAGTTGCATATCCATGTGTTTGTCCTCTCTGCCCTTGGGGGCTTGACTTACGCTTTGTTCAAATCGTTAATTTTTGGTATAATTTGCTTAAAGGGGCTGATCAAATGGGATTCATGCTTATTCTTTTTGCAATTATTTTTTTCGCACTTGGTATTTTAAGTAAACGAAATCCCACTTGGGGATGGCGTGCAAGCGAAGCGTGGAAGATAAAAGGTGACTCAGAACCAAGCGACGCTTACATTGATGACATGAAATTTAGAGGCTCTGTATCTATACTCATAGGCTCCTTCTTTTTAGCATGTGGGCTTTTGGTTATCTTCCTATAAGCTCTGCTATCTGTTATCAATCATCAAAATACCCATATCCAAAAGGCACTTGCTGTTTAGCTGTAACTCCTAAAATATCGTTCATCATATTTTCAAATACAGAAATCTGTTTTTCGTCCATAGCTTCCAGCAAGCGAACCTCTTTGATCTTCAATGAGCGCCCTGCCGCTGTAGTAATCAATTCCATTACAGGTTTTATGGATTCTAGGCGCTCTCTCTTCTCGGCTTCCACACGCTGCCGCGCCGCCTGCTTGCGGTTGTGCTCTTCCCAATCTTGTTCGTCAAACCAGAATCTAGGACCGTAAATCAAAGAGTATGTGCTTATCCATCCTTGAAGTTCTTCCTCGTTTGTCTGGATACGATCATGACAGGTATCGCAGACACGCATGGCATTTGTCTTTACACCGCGTCCGCTTCTGCCTCTTGGCATAACGTGATGGGTTTGAGTGGATTTACGACCACACCCACATTGGCAGAGGCCTTGTGTTTCTTCTATTAATTCAGTAACTACTCCTGGCGGAAATTCGGCTCGGTCAGCCCGAGAAGGACGTGACTGATGGTGAGCAAGAATATCCTTCTTCCATTCTGGAATCAGCTTTTTGCTTTTCTTACGCTGTCCAAGGCTGCTGAACGATTTCTTTTCTTTGACTTTTTTCTCCGGTTTCCAGAATGTTTGATGAGACATTCCCCTCGCCACCTTTCCAACAATTTGAATTCGTTTTCCCTTTGCTTATGCTTATATTTTGTACCTAATCCTCTACGGCTCCACTGCGGATTTCAGAGGTTCAAGCAGCCCTGCTTCTTCTAAAACGGAATAGTGAATATGCCTTTCTTTCGTTGTTACATGATTCCCACTTATCGTATGGGCGGCATAGAAGGCTACGGCCTGCTGCACTTCGATAGGCTCTTCATCAAGCTTGTTCAAGTCGAGCTTTTTCACGAACTACTCTCCCTTGTAAGGCGATTATATTTTTCTTCAAAGCCATGCTTTATTTCGGGTGGTAGAGTACCAATAGCATCACCCCAAATATTTAATAATTCGTTGTTATGAGAATTATTTTTCTGTATCTCCGCGTAACGTTCAGATAATGCCGTGGTGAACTCATCTGCTTCTTGCTCCGTCACAACTCATCCCCTCCTGCATTTTTTTAGTTCCAGTACAGCGTTACTCGTTCCAATACAATGTTAAAGTCACTCTTAATAAGGAGATTGGTTATAAACTGTTCGGGCATCCTCAATGCTTTTGAAGTCAAACTCTTGATAGATTGACCTTACTAGTTTTCTGGTCTGATCTTCGCTATAACCCAGCTTCTTGGCACCGAGAATTGCGTATCCCAAGCAAGCATTGTTATTCCATTCATCACCGCCAAAGAACTGAGCCGCCTTATACCCAGCCTGATAGGCTTGTCCAAAAAGCTTCTCAGCTTGATCCAACAATGTTATTTGCTCAGGGGTTAGAGATGCAGGAAGAGACTTTTCCAATTCTCTCCGTAAGACCGCTACCATACTGTGATTTTTCATAACATTCTACCTCCATTACGTTCAGGAAAAGTTTCCTGATCTTATTTGGCTTGTGCCAACCTCACCGGATGATCCCGGTGAACGCTCTGAGCTTAATGACCTGTTTATACTCGCTCAGACGAGTTTTTAATTCTTTGATCCAAATTGTGAGTAGGATGAAACTCCACTCAAATTCCCAAAACCCATCTTGCCAGAATACCCATTGCTTGTATGTTTTTCTCATGAAAATATACCTCCATTAAATTCGATATCGTATTTCGAATATTTATTGCTTGTCCTAACAATATACGATATCGAATATTAAGTCAATATGCCTTGCTAAAAATTATTCGTTATCGTATAATTCGGCTGAGAGGTGAAGTACATTGCTTAAAGTGAAACCGAATTTGCTGCCTTTATTAAAAAAGAAAGGTATCATTCAATTGCAATTGTCTGAAATGACTGGAATTCCACAGGGTTCAATAAGTAGATTTGATAAAAATAGTCGCCATGAATCTTGGCATTTATTTGCTATCGCTAAGGCACTGGACGTTATGATTGAAGATTTGTTTATTACTGAGGAGCAAGAGGATTAAGGACCTCTATGCTCCTTTTGTTTTCCTCTTAGATCGGGTTTAGCAACCTTTCGAGTCGAATGACTTCTTTCTGAAGGTACTGAATCAAATCAGCTGCTTCTTCCAGCGCCATGAGCTTCCAGTCATAGGCCATATCTGATACCTGGTCTATGGTGGTTCCATACTTCTTGAGGCCTTTCTCATTTTGTTTGTCCAGCAATTCTATGATCCGTTGCGTTACTTCTGGACGTTCAATTTCATTTTGAGAGTGCTTCATTTAATCGCCTCCTCCGTTTCCGGCAGAATAAGCATATCTCCGTCAAACTTCAACTCCGCCTGATTAGGATCATTAACTGGCCCCCAATGGTTATTCGCTTGCATGATGCGGACAATATCAGCCGCATATGTTTCGTCGGTGTTAACTACCAGATAGGTATTTAAAGCTGGCTTCCCATTCATATGTCGCATCTCTTGAATTTTCCACAGAATACGGGACAGCTCTCTTTTATCCCGATCATCAAGATAATTCTCAGCATCCTCATTTTTGATTACGGTGAATTTGACTTTCATTCCGACCAGTTCTGACATTTTTCCTCTCTCCTTCTGCTTGTTTTAAAAGTTTATTGATAGCTCGTTTCCGATCCGCTTTTTCTTTCTTAAACTGCTGGATCGGAATGAATTCTCCTCGTTTTTTAATGAGTATATCTATGGGTAAAGTCGGATATTTTGCTTGGAATAATTTCAGCTTGACACGGAATGTCGATGTCTCCACACCCTTAATATCTATTACTCGCTGAGTATCGTCCAATTCAGTCACCAGAAAATCAGCAATGTAGGTAACTTTCGGTTTCTCCTGTAGTATAAATACAGGGTGGCACTTGAAGTCTTTGATTTCTCCATACTTGCGCTGCCGAAGGAGTTCTTGGCAATACTCTCCTTCTGCTTTGCTATCAAAGAGAGTGCCTATCACATCTAGTTCGTACCTTTTTACGATCCATTCCTCAAATAACGTTCCGTCCTCCGTGACAATGACCTTTTTGGCATTATATTTACTCATGAATCTACCGTCCTATACGGCAGCACCACATGGACGCTTTGCTTGTCCTCTCTACTTAAAAAGAAAATAGGCTGCATTTTCCCAGAAAAGATCAGCATTACTCTCTCTCCATCCAAAGCTTTCAGAGCGTCCATTGCATATTTGGCATTCAAAGAGATTATAAAGTTCTGACCAGTAAAATTGATAGGAACAATACTTTCACTCGCTTTGCCCGTTTGCTTACCTTTACCTCGAATGCTTACTTCCTTTTCGGCAATGTCAAGTCTAATCATATTGCTCTTTTCTTCTTTTGCTAGAGTATAGATAAGTTCAATGGAATCCAAGAATTCCTGTTTATTTACCTCGACTTTTGTAATACCTTCAGGAACAGCACTCATCCGCTGCGTGTCTGGATAGACACCTTCCAGAACACGAGAATAAAATGTGAACCTCTCCGTCCGTGCAAATGCATATACCACTTGACCATCATCAGACTTTGAGAATCCGAATTCTACATTATCCTTATCTGTTATGATCTTTTGAAGCTCCACAAGTCCTCTTGCTTCAATTACGGCATTTCCGAACTCGCCTGACACAATTTCCTTTTCGGTTTTTGATAGCCGATGCCGATTAGTAGCTTGCATTCCTACTTTCCCATCTTTGAGATAAACATTGGCTCCTGTGATGATCGGCATATCTTTCCCATCTATATTTGCTGCAAAAACAACCTTTTTGAATAATCCCTTCAAGTCTTTTCCTGTAATTTCGATATGCTCGTTCTCAATAATAGTAGGCGGTGAGGGGAACTCTTCTGGATCTAACCCGGCCATTTCAATTTCTTTATTCCGAGACGTGATAATCACATTCATGCCATCTTTAGACTCTATCCGAACCTCGCCATTTATTTTCTTGAGCATTTCTAAGAACAATTTAGGCAAAACTATCTTTCCATCTCGTTCTATTTGAACATGTTCCTCGAAAATATATGACTGTATCGTTGCTCTATCATCAGTTCCTGTCACAGTTAAGCCCTCTTGATTGGCTTCGATTAAGAAACAACCAAGTATTGGCATGATACTTTTAGCTGAAATAGCCTTACTGGCATCTTCCAAGGCTTCAACCAGTAATGCGCTGTCCACTACTATATTCATAAGGTTTGATCTCCTTTTTCGCATTAGGATTGCACTCCGGGCAAGGTCCCAGCATTACTATGGAGCCTTTGAACTGATAAGCCACCTTACTGCCGCTGCAAGTTCTACACATACCCTTAATCCCTCCGTCTATTTCTACCACCCACCGGCAGTATTTTTACAAATGGTTCGATACGCTCAATGATCCGAGCCGCCTTTTTGTCATTCTGTTCACTCGGCTTGCTGTCTTTCACATTCGCCAAATGATGTTCCAGCTCACTCATGGTTAAATTCGATGTGTAGATGGTCGCTAAGCGTTCCATGCGTCGCTGAAGTATAGGTCCCAGGACTTCATCCCTTGTCCATGTTGTAAGGGACTCCGCTCCAATATCATCTAAAATTAAGACCGTAGTGGTCCTCAATGCGTCCAATTTGCTTTCTACGGTTTCTGTTTTGGAGCCAATGGCATCCTTTACTTCCAGCAGGAAATCAGGAACATAGACCATCAGTACGCTTACGTCACGCTTAGCCAACTCTTGGGCAATAGCTCCGACGATTCGGCTTTTGCCTACACCCATTCGACCGTAAAGGTACAAACCCTTTGTTGTTTCACCCGGTACAAATTCATCGCAAAATTTTATCGCTTCCGCAATGGCTGATAGCCGCTGTTGATCAGGCTCAATATCCTCAAAGGTTGCATTTAGGATGTGAGCAGGGATGTAATGGCTCTTGATCCTTTGACCTATTCCTTGTTCCCTTTCATGAGCGACCAGCATTGGGCATTTCCGAAGTCGGAAGACCAGTTCATCACCTTTGGTTGGACTAGGTTCCGCAACGCTTGTATGCCCCTTCTGTTCATTCTGACAAGCTTGTAACCCAGGGCATACGCTGCATTTGTCGCAATATGACAGATGCTGTGACAGGTCTCTATATCGTTTTGGTTCGGTTAGATCCTCGGTTCGATCAGGAAATTCGCTTTTTAATCGCTGAACCTCAGGATGGTTTGCTAGACATTCCAGCACCGCAGCCTGTCTCTTGGCAAAACCAGCGGGTATTAATGCCTTTAGTTCTTTGCCGAAGCTCTCCATATGGCATTAACCTCCCTGTTTAGCCCTCAGTTTTGCAAGCATGCTTTGAATGTCCGACTCGGTGTATTCGCTTGGTGGCACATCTATTTGTGACTCAGGCTTACAAGGCAAAGCACTTTCGGTCCTCTCCCCCTTACCAATATCTTCTCGTAAGGCGTGTAAGGAGAAAATAATAGTCGCACAGTAACTCAGACTACGTATCCCATCGCGCTTATGCTTAGGTTTAAATTTGTCAAAGGACTGATCAATTCCGTCCAAAGCGGTTTGAAGCGGTACACCAGCGGCTAGCAATTCATCAATGCTCGTTTCGTCGGCTGATGTAATGTATAATCCTTTCCCCCTGCGCTGTAGGTACTTGTTGGCAACGGCGTTGTGATAGTCAATATCCGAAGATGATATTTTGTCCTGTTCAGAGTCGGCATCTGTTTCAGGAGCGGCAGGAACGGCATCCTGTCGGGTGAACGGTATCCCCTCATCTTCGGATTTGATTTCAGTCTCGGTCGTTAAACAACAACTACTTTCTTTTTCTTTAGTCTTACTTCTTACTTCTAGGGGCGTGACATCGCCGGGACTGTCCGGGACATTTCCGGGACTAGGTTCACCAAGTTGCAGTTTTTTGCGTTTGGCCCTTTGTTCAGCCTTTCTTTTTCGCTCATACTCTCGCACTTTTTCAAGAGATTCGGTGTTTTGATGCTTTTCCCAATTAGGAAGAAAGAAAGCGCCTTGTTCAGATATTTCCAACATTCCGAATCTCTCAAAAATTGATAGAGCCATTTTTATAACTGGAAGCGGCCTCTTAATCACTGAAATCAGCATATCCTCCGTATAAGGAATAGATTCCGTTAACATGATGTAACCGCCCATATTTGATCTTCCTGTCATAGTCATTAGCTTGAGCCATATAACAATGATCGTGTCAGCCTCGGGCATGTCTTCGATAATCTTTATTTTTTCATCATCAAACATACCTGTACTGAGCTTGATCCATTTAATTTCAGCCATTTTCTTCACCTAACTGTACTGTAAACTTGGTCAACCATATCTCCCCCTGACTGATCCATCTGCAAAATTGACCTTCATTTTCAATTTGAGTGCATGAATAGTTTCTCTGAGGCTTGAAAATTCATTTCTGTACTTCATAGATCTCCCATACGCCTCTGCTTCAATCATTCGTATCTCTATCGTTTCAAGCTCTGCCCGTTCTTTCTTAGGCCTTGATGCATTTATATAGGCTTTTGCATACTCCATATCCCTTTGAACATGTATCAGTTTATATTGCCTGTCACATTCCCCTGATACTTCTCCAATTAGTTCATGACATTGTGTAAGCAGTTCTATTTTTTTAAGGAGAGCTGCCGGATTATCCTCCGACA
The DNA here is from genome assembly GCF_000520815.1 of Paenibacillus maysiensis. Lineage (GTDB taxonomy): Bacteria > Bacillota > Bacilli > Paenibacillales > Paenibacillaceae > Paenibacillus > Paenibacillus maysiensis. Next base: position 9,809 of record NZ_ASRY01000277.1, read on the forward strand.
ACTCACTTGCCAACTCTTTTAATCTATCAATGTCTTTAAAATAAGGTTCAAGTTCCAAACCGGATCACTCCGCCCTAAAATTAGCAATCGCTATTTTCGTAATAGAGGTCTATTTCATCCTCATCAATGACCAACTTAGAACCATGAGCATAAATCTTGAATAAATCCTCTGCGATTCCATGCAAGCCGTACATCATATCTTTTGATTTAATTTCACGATCATCTATTTTCAGACAGAATAATGTACCATCATCGCGAACAAGCATTCCATATTTGCATTGATACTTACCCTTATCCGGTTCTGGATCAAGGTAAATCCATGTGCTATAGTCCTTGTCTATATGAAGAGAGAACTCATCACTATCGTCATATTCGTTATCTTCGTTTCCACTTTCTTTCCAGCCGTTAATAAGTTCTGATAGTTTATACTCTGGCTTTACATCAGAAAGCATTCTATCCATTTGTTCCTTTAACTTTTCCACGCCCTGTACATGAGTAATTTCATCCAGTTTTTCTTTAATAACTTGCGTAATCAATGTGTTATAAGACGGTAAATCCAACGCACCGAGATTGATAGAAAAATGTTGTTTCACATGTTCTTTTAACTGTTTTCCAAAATCTCCATAGCTACTGAAAATATCATCCACAATGGATTCGATTGTTTTTTCGAGCTTATTTCGGACGATTTGTTCAATTAACCCCTCACTATGAATGTTTGCCAAAGCTTCGTTTACCATACTATTCAAATTCATATTTGTTCACTCCTATTTTCATTTTTTCGATTACGTGATATACTGCCGTTGAATTGTTTGTTAAATGATCGTGTTGGTAGCACGATTGTTGGTCAGGGCTTCTCTGTTTTTTCTTTTGCGGTATAACTTACGGCAATAGTAATTACAGAAAAGTCCTTCTTCATTTGGAATGGGGTGTTTCTGACCTTCGAATATCTCTTTACCACAATGATTGCAGCAACCTATTCCTTTACCGGATATCTTGTATCCTGATGGCTTAGAAGTTTCTAGCCCTTCATATTCTTCGTTTTTAAATTGCTCCAGCTCACTTAATTGAGCAGTAAGCAAATCTATTTGAGCATGAATTTCGTCATTCGGTAATCCAAATTTAACAGCGTCAATACTATCCTCATACAACTCCCGTAATTGCGCTCTTAACGCCCTACTTTCTTTATGATTGTCCAACTCTCTCAGCTCCATATCTCCGCTTCAAGTTCGGATATTTTAACATTCAGTTGTCTAGCTTGTTCATTTAGCGGCTTCATTTTTTGCCTGCTTACCGCAGCACTCCACGGACCGTTCAAAACGGCATATTGAGTTTTATACAAGGCCTGTAACTTCTGCTCCGTAAGGTCTTTTTCCCGTTGAAGTGCAAGCTTAGTTTTGTCCTGATCGGATAACATTGGCTCCAATAGCTCCATATCTACTGCGTGTAAACTGTTCAAAACGCGGTAGATTTTCAACGCTGCAAATATCAGGCTTTCAGCCTCTTTATTTACGTTAAATTTTTCTCCTTCATCGGTTACTACTGGTATTACATAAATTTCTTTAGTAGGACTGCTCATGATGCTTTATTTCCCCCCTCCGAATATTGCGTACGATAATTGCATGCTGCAAAGGGTTGCTGAACCATAAACGAGCCAGCTCTGGAAGAGTCATAACCGATCACTCCTTTAGATATAGTCTTCTGGACGAAAATCTTGGACAAAGTAAATTGCATCGGCGTAATCTATACGCCGGATGTGGCTGTACTTTGCTACGCTGAACATGATTTTCAGCTTGCTCCAGATCATGCGCCGGTATTTACCGACCGTCTCATTAAACTTTCCGTCAGTTTCCTGGTAACGGTCTTTCGTGAGTGCATTGGATCTTATTCTTACTGCATCCTGTAACTGATAGCATTCAGCATCTGTAAGCGTCACGCTATCCCGAACCTCCTGAACCATCATCTGAACTTCTTCCACTTTCTCGGTTACATCCAATTGCATTTGCTTGATACCGTCCACAAGGCCACGAATTGCCATGCCTTGAGCCTCTGTCAGTTGCATTTGCTTTTCGACAACAGACAAGAAATCAGGCTGTTGATTAGGGTTAATTAATGTCATTTCTCTACCGCCCTTCTACCATTTACGGCTGGTCGAATCTGTTCAACAAAGGCCTCCAGCATGTCCAAGCTTTCGGACAGCCGCTTCTTTTCAGAACTACTTGCACTACCTATTGCACCCAGCATGAATGAAGTAATTCCGACCTTTTGTAGAAACTGCTTTACATGGATGCTGACTTGAATCGTATTGCTTTCAGCCTCAAAGCGAAGTTTCTTCATCTGAGCTGCTGCCTGCTGTTCATCGAAGTCGTCCGGTTGCTGGAGCTTGATAGTCTCAAGTTCTTCCTTAGCTCTTTGATAGCCACCTCGCAACTGTTCTATTTTAAGGCGCTCAGCCTTCAAATCTTCTTTAAGCTTGCCTTTCCAGTAATCGTCACGCTGCTTGAGTTGTGCTTCAGCTTCTTTTTCCTTCTGCCGGATGAATACAGTGGTTTCTTCCTCGTGACGCTCTACTGCGGCAGACACGGCATCCTCAAGTTGATCCGCAGGAATGGCATCCTTGTACTGTCTTTGCAGTTCAAGCTTGTCCAGTTCCGCTTGCTCGGCTCTCTCCTCAGCTTCGCGGACAGCCGCTTCTAACCGCGCTTTAGTCTCCACGAACGCTCTGTGAGTGCTAATCAATCCCTCATCAAGCTGCTGGATAATCTCCGGTGTAGCATTCTCAGCGATAAATTTAGCTTTATCATATTGCCGTCCGCTGCCGAAGCCTGCTTGATCGGCTACAATGTCCCGAACCTGTCCTGTCGGATGCTCAGGAAAATTTTCCATACCCCCAGCCATACGATCTTTTGCTTTCAGGCGCTCCGCCTCTTCGAGCCGTCGCGCCCATTCAACTCGTTCGCTGAAAGTGAATTCCTTACGGTGTTCGTTCTCACTGATCTCAAGCTGAAGCTGATGCTCAAAGTCTTTGATTTCCATTACTCTTACCGTCACTTCTGAGCGGCCAAGAAACTGATGTGCTCTCAAGCGACGCTCTCCAGCAATCAATTGATAATCCGGTGTTACTACTATAGGATTAATGAGTCCGTTTTGTTCTATATCCTGGGCTAGTTCTTCAATACCGCCGAAATCTTTGCGAATGCGGTCACTGACTTTTATTTTGTTAATGTCAATTTGCAAGTTAAGTCTCCTTTCTAAAGGCTATTCATAGCTTTCATTCAAAAAGTTCTGGAACTTACTCATGAACTCTTCGAATTTTGCGGGACTACAATCATTACTATGAAAATCCAATTCAATAACTAATTGGCTTTCGACCGTCTTTGATGCAGTTCCTAACTTTGTCGATTGGTTGATGGAATATCGCGATACCGTGACACGAGTCAAAAAATTCTCCCTCTTTACAGGATGATGATAAAAAGACAAGGTTCACGCCTCCTTTAGCTCTGTCTTTGGGACCTTTCGATAAGCTCAGATCGCTCTTGCCAAAATCTCTCCACAGTTCCTAATGAATCTTCTTTTTTCAGATTGGGTAGCACAACAAGAACCTCCTTTGCTTCTACATAGATATCCTCATCAGACAAACGTTCTTTATGATATTTTCTTTTAAGTTCAAAGTGTTGGTATGATCCAACGGATATCTTTTCAATCCCTGGTCTGGTTGCCAGTTCATTGATCAAATCATTCGTGCTTACATTCTTTAAATCAGGCAGTCGTTTATTCAGTTGTTCAATATTGGGTGTAGTCATTTAGTTTTGTTCTCCTTTCTAAGTCCGATAATTAACTTTATCCTGTTCCCTTCCCCAGGCATCTAAAGCTGCGGAGCTGAACACAATCCTAGTTCCGAATCTCCTATGCGGAATTTGTTTCTTTTTACACATGTTGTAGAGCAACTTCTCCGAGATACCAAGATATTTGGCAGCTTGTTCCACATTTAATCTTTTATCTGTAGCTATATTCAATCTTTCCATTAACCGCTTTTCAGCTGCGGCAACTTGAACAGCAACAATTTCATTGATCGCTTGTTCAATAGCCGTCATACCATTGCACCCTCTCGTTCTATAACTGGAAGAATATTCTTTTGTTTAAGTAGCTCATAAATAAACAATCTTCCTTTTTGCGTCCAATAGGTATACATTTTACTCCGCGTTTCATCAATGAGTTGAGTTTTACTTTGTGTATATCCTTTATCCGCAAATTTCTGATATAACAGCCAGCAGCCGCCTTGCTTAAACTGAATACCCTCATCATGCAGAATCTCGTTTAATGATCTGGCGCTTAATCCGTAGTCTTTTGCAATTTTTGAAATTGCCACTACAGAATTGGTTTGCAGAACCAGATCGTAGTAAGTTGCTTTAGGCTTTAATTCATGAATAATTTGTTCCTTTTGTGCATTCTGTAGTTGAAGTGCTTCGTTCTTTTCTGCTAGATCAGCAGCGAGTCTCAATGCTTCCGGCAGAGAACGAGGAACATTGATAGCCATTTCATTCACTCGGTAATATTCATCGACCAACATTTCATAAGCTTCCCAGGCTTTATCTGTATTAAGTGACTTTGCATGCATCCATGCACCTTTTTCAGTCCATAGGTAAAGAATAGCAGCGTTTTTTGAACCATCGTCAATTTGCGTATGGTTCAAAAATTCACGTTTCTCCTGCCCTGCAAGTCCAATGAAATGCTTGCTCTCAATGTAACGATCTTTATTACGATTATAGTTTTCTGAAATCCGACGAGTATCAGTTCTATACGACTCAGCTAGTTGCGACGTTGTTAACACTCGTTGATTCCTGTAATCAATAGCTTCAATTACATTCATTCAGTCACCTCAATTTCGATGCCCAGTATTTCAGCAATTATAGGCTTTTGTTTCTTTCCTTCGCGGGTTCCCTTAAAGATTTCTGATACATAGGTCGAGGACACCCCTAATTCTTTTGCAATATGAATCATCTTAATATTCCTTTGAAGCATGATTTTTCTTGCTTCTATGCCGAATTCAGTGTAATTGGTCAAATTGGCTTTCTCTCCTTTCTAATTGTTTGTTGAATAATCAGCTTAATTATTGACATTCGACTGAAAATAAACTAATATCTTTAAAGAAGGCAACATCAAATTCAATCGTTGGGGAACGATTTTTTAAATATGGGTTATATACCCTCTGTTTTTTTGTTGTCTTTTTTGCCAATAATCAAGCTTTGTCTCAATATTAACTGATTATTTACGAATGGTCAACATTTATTTCGTATTTATACAGTCATTTATGAAGGAGTGTTGTGATCGTGTCCATAGTCGAAAATATAAAGTCGGCTTGCGTAACGAAAGGTATATCTATTCCAAAATTGGAGAAGGAATTGGGTTTTGGAAGAGGATCTATATACAACTGGGAAAAGAGTTCTCCTTCAATCGACAAAATAGAAAAAGTCGCAAATTACTTCCGCTTATCCATTGACGAACTGGTAGGCAGAGGAGATTTTTATGGCATTGGATGGATATTAAAAAAGGAACGGGAAGAAAAAGGTGTAAGTTTAGAGAAACTTGCAAAATCTTTAGCCCTTGAAATTGATGATCTGGAACAATATGAGTTAGGAGGTAGACCGATGAGCGTAGGAACTGCCTCTCTTATTTCAGATGAATTGGGTATTTCCCTTTCTGAATTATTGGAAAAGCATAGCTACTATGAAATGACTAATGCGGATGAAATTCCAGTTAATTCCTCGTTGAGTTCAGTGCCTGATTGGGCTTCCCCCAAGGATATTCGAGATTTTAAGACAATGTTGGAGGAAGACGGACCGATAATGTTTGATGGAGTACCAATCTCAAATGATGACAAAGAAAGAATAAAGCGAGTCATGGAGGCTATGTTCTGGGACATAAAAGCCAAAAACAAAAAGACCTATGGCCGTAAGAAAAAAGACGAGTAGGTGCAGCCTATGGACGCTACTATTGATAAACTCATAAAGAAATTCAAAACAAATAATCCTTACGAGATAGCCTATGGCCTGAATATCATTATTTATCATGCAGATTTGGGCCGATCAACCAAGGGGATGTATTACAGAAAAATGAGAAGGAGATGTATAGTGATACACAATGACCTGGATGAGAATTGGCAACGCATGGTCTGTGCTCATGAACTTGCTCATGACCAACTACATCCAGGTTTAAACAGATTTTGGCTTGATCAGAATGCATTTTTTAACACCGGAAAATATTAGAAACAAGCCAATATATTCGCTTTGAAGCTACTTACACATGGAATAGATCAATATATCGACGAATCCATTTCACATTATTATTTGAGATGCGGAATTCCTCTCGAACTACATAAATTATTTATCCAGTAGGTCATTATGGAATGATGTTAGTATTTCCATGCCCAAAAACAGAACATACGTTCCCGTTAAGGAGGTGATTTTACTTATATAGGTCGTTAGAATCAGGATGAAATTAGGAAAGGAGTTTCACTATGGCTAAAGGAAGTATAGAAAAACGAGGAGAAAATACTTGGCGGTTGACAGTAGACCTCGGCCTAAATGCTGACGGCACCCGCAACCGACCACGTACATCTATCACAATTGAAGAGCCGGCATTAATGAAACTGTCTGTAAAATGTGCAAAATTATCGGAAGCCCCGAAAAAATTAAGAGAATATCTGGATGATCAATTGGCGGATTTCAAACGAGAAGTATTAAGTGGAAATTATATCGCGCCATCAAAAATGACTTTCAAGGACTTTTACGAAAATGAATGGAAACCAAAACATGCTGTGATTGAATATAAAAACGGCACCACTCTAAAATCACATTGTTCGAAAATCAACAATCACGTATTACCGAAGATTGGACACAAACTACTTGATGAGATAACGACGATGGAATTGGTTAAACTGTTTACTGATCTACGAAAACCAGGCGCTCGCGTCGACAAACGAGGAGGCAAAGACCAACTATCGTCTCGGACGGTGCAATATGCATATGATGTTACGATGAACATTTTTAAACGGTCTGTTGAATGGACCGTTATAAAAACAAACCCAATGGATGGTGTCAAGCGACCTCAGATTAGCAAAGAGAATAAGAAGGTGCGAAAGGATCGGAAAAATTACTACGAAGAAGATGAAGCGACAGCTGTAATTGATGCGCTACTCGAAACTAAATCGGTATGGCGTATGTATTTTCTTGCGGCAATTATCGGAGGTTTTAGACGCGGAGAGTTAATTGCACTTGAAATTGATGACTGCGACTTTGTGAATTGTAGGCTGCGGATTGACGAGAGTATATCAAACACCGAAGACGGTCAGGCCGACATAACGGACACTAAGAACGAAGCATCAAACGACTATGTGGACATGCCTCTGTGGTATATGGAAGAGTTGGCCGCTCACATCAAAGCGTGCCGGAAGCTAAAAATGAAACTGATGGACAAGTGGCAAGGTGGCGATCGCAATTTCGTATTCCATTCCGGCTACGGCAAGCCTTACTACCATACTACACCGACACAACGGTGGAAAGATTGGTGTGAGAAAAACGGGTTTCGATATGTAACCCTGCACGGCCTGCGGCATACGAATGCAACGTACTTATTAGAGCAAGGAGCATCTATTAAAGAGATTCAGCATCGACTGAGACATGCTACATCACAAGTCACCAGCGATACGTATGCCCACGTAACAAAAAGGCTCAGCCGCAAGACCGCTTCGCACCTTGATAAGTTCGATCCGAGAATCCGTCCCCAATCCGTCCCCAACGGCAAAAACGACGCTCATTCTTTTTGATTTTGGCGATTCTAAAAATCCCATACAAAAACAAAAGATCCCTTATGTATCAAGGGATCTCAGGTGCTTTTCTGAATGCCGAGGACCGGGATCGAACCGGTACGGTAGTCACCTACCGCAGGATTTTAAGTCCTGTGCGTCTGCCAATTCCGCCACCCCGGCATAAATTTAGGAACGCTATTTTCAAACTTACTTCTCTTACAAGTAACGGAGAAACATCCAGCTTATGTACAAACTGGTTCTCGTTATGTAAATACCTTTTTAATGGGCACCAACATATAATACGACAATTTCATCAAGTTGTAAAGTGTTTTTTTCTAAAATAATAAAAATTCTTTTCTGCATAACTTGGACGCATTTGAATTACACTAATAAACGTCTTTCCAAACTACCAGAAGGGGTGTTACGAATGCGTGAAGGTATGATTCCAGCTGTTCTTGGAACGGTAGTATCGGCTTCAGGCGCTGTGTTGCTGAGCAGTAAGTACAAGCTTGCGGCTACAGGCATTCTCGGTTTCGGACTGGCTCATGTTGTTCTGGGAGCGATTGATCTGATTGAGCATCGCTAGTCGTTTGGGAAGTGCCGGGCGGGAGCAACTTCCTCCCCGGCTTTATTATTATAGCCGCTTTAGCCGCCTTGAGCGTTAATACTTATATAAAGCATACAGTATGCTTGCACTCATAAAGGAGCGTGTGATGTATTATGAAAGAAAACATTTGGCAAGAAAAGAATCGTACCGTCGATCAGGTCGAACCTGAACAGTCGTTAGATCAGCGCGAGCCAGGTTTTAATCGTATCCCTGACCTCGATGCCGATACTCCTGCTGCTACAGATATGATTGAAGAAGCTGTGGGCCGTGGCTTGAACAAGCTGCGTAACGATTTTACAGATTAAAGCATGGGTCATAAGGCATGGGTTACTCAAACAACAACATTGAACCAAGCAACCTTATAAACCGTGATTTCTAGTGATCACTTGAAAATAAGCATAAACCAGCCAATAATCGAAACCCAAAGCACAATACTAATCAGGATTCCCCACACGATGCCCACTGAGAAATTCCCTTCACTCTTCGGTACAGCATGGCCAAATTTCAATCTAAGCTTCATTTGATTCCAGTTCATAGAACCCCCTCCTTAAGTTCTATTTCGGAATATGAAGCTCATTTATGTAGATCAATAGTCATGTTTTCCAAAAAAATAAAAAAGGGCTTTTTGTCCTATCATCCAGTCCGGGGAAAAAGTATTACTGCTATCCCGACCAAACAAATCAATCCACCCACGATATCGTACAAATCAGGTGTCTTTTTATCAATCCACCATCCCCATGCAATGGAAAGAACAATAAAGACACCTCCATATGCTGCATACACACGCCCAAAAGAGGAGAAAACCTGAAAAGTTGCAATGACTCCGTAGACAGCCAAAACCACCCCGCCGCAAAGTCCGACATACCATGTCTTCCCTTCACGCAGCCACTGCCAGATCAGATACCCTCCCCCAATTTCAGCTATGCCAGCCAAAATAAAAAGTAACGCTGCCTTTAACACCATTTCACATCCCTATTCTGATAATCTTCTCGGCTTTATTTCACAGATGCCATCCTTAGAGCAATCGACCTAAAATAATAATCAACGCAATCACGCCAACCAGAATAAGCAGATTGCTGACCTGACGCCATAAACCAGAGGCTCCCTCAGAGTGAAGCTTCCGCTGGTTCGCATCAAAATTCGCTTTGGCTCCTTCAGCATCTACAGGGCTAGAAAACGGTCGGTTATCTTCATTCATGTAAATGACCTCCTTATCAATACACCTTAATGATACCAAACTTTTCCACTGATTTCGCGTTGATTTTATACTCATGCTTACTGTATATTTCCCACTGCACCTGCATATTTATGAAGTGTACAACTATGTGTCAATATTTCACTGAATATAGCGTATGATGGTGAATCAAGGCAGAGTAGGTATTTTGACACCTTTTATTGCAGGACGGTAGTTATGATATAATTTAGTCAACTTAATCATGATCGTAACGAGAGTACAACTATCCATCTGTATTGAATTCATATCCATGAATCCGCATCCCGGTTACAACCTGCATAATCTGATTGTAATTTAGGAGGAGGATACCGATGTCCCCAATCTTTCTAGTTACTTTAATGTTAATGGGCATATTTTTACTCCAGGCAGCCATCGTTCTAGGCATCATACACTGGATTTCCAAACGCAGCCGCCGTCCAGCACACACCAAAATGGTTCTTACCATGGGCTTGCTTACGTTGATTTTCGGCTTCCTTCTGGTAAAAGACTGGATGTATTCACAGGGACCAAACTGGTTGGTCTACTTCTGTTTGCTAATAATCCTCATTAGCGCATGTATCCAACTGAGAAAACGCAAAGAAAAAATGTAATTTCATCATGTTGTCATCAAAGGAGGAGCGCCATGAAATCTCACTCAATACGCTTTTGGTTACAAAGGGTGCTACTGCTACTACTTGTTTTACTATTCAGTGTCTCTCAGCAATCGTTCATTATAGCTGATGCCGCTCCGCCTGTTAATTCCCAGGCCTCTGCCAAAGCCAGGCAACTACTTACCTACCTTTCCAATGTGCCGGAGGGTACGCTAATCTCCGGGCAGCATGATTATTTGGAGGCACCGGATGAACAAAACAACAAGTTACAACAAATCAGCGGACAATATGCAGGACTCCATGGCTATGAGTTTGGAGGACTAGCCAATCAGTCCCACGCAGCCTTACAAGAGCAGCGTCAGCGTGTTGTGGACAGTGCTATTCAGTGGAGCCAGTCCGGCGGAATTGTAGCTATTACCTTTCATCAAGCGTTACCAGATAAACCCAAAACGTGGAAAAACGTGCAAATCAAGCTCAGTCAGGCTGAATTTAATCGCTACATCACGCCGGGTACCCCGCAATATCGACAACTGATTGCAGATATTGATGAGGTCGCACTTTCCCTCAAAACGTTGCGGGACGCAGATGTACCTGTTCTGTGGAGACCCTATCATGAAATGAACGGCAACTGGTTCTGGTGGGGAAACAAACAAAATTACGTCCAGCTCTGGAATGTGATGTATGACCGCTTCGTTAATGTTCACCATCTGAATAATCTGTTATGGGTATGGAGTCCGAATGCACCGAACGCATACAGCACACCGTACAGTCGAACTTTTCCGGGTATAAACAGAGTGGATATTCTCGCAGCTGATATTTACAACAATGATTACAAAGCCTCATATTACACCGGACTGCTTAAGCTTGCACAAGGCAAGCCAATCGGAATTGGGGAAAGTAATATTTTGCCGAGCTCCAATGTATTAAAAAATCAACCCGCCTGGGCCTATGCCATGACATGGGGAAAGGAGCTATCCGCAACCAATTCGCAATCAACGATCAGAACATTCATGAATCAAAATAATATTATCACACGGGACCTTCTCAATGAGACCCTGCGCTGAAATAACAAAAAAGCTTCAACTTCGCTCTATGAGTGAAATTGAAGCTTTTTTAGGTCTAACCAAGCCAAGCGCTTTAACTATTTCTAATCACTTCTTCCAGATCAATATCGGCGTACGCCTCTTCACCGAGATGCACAGATACAATGGTATAGATTCGCTTGGTCAGTCTCGACATCAGTCGATCTCCCGGTGCTACTGAGTATTCTTCCCGATAATCTCCAATTTTGTGAAAACCGCTGGACATATGGATGTACAAGCTGCCTCTTCGAGTTTTACCATGTACCAACATCAAATCTCCTCCTGCTGTAACCATTCCTAATTACATCTGTTACATGTATATCGGTCAGAATAAGATATGAAATAAGTCCGCGCTGAAACCAAACGGGCCTGCCCGTAATAGGACAGACCCGTTTGGTAAAAGATATTTTCGTTCTTAAGAGGAAAAAACTATCCCTGATAGGATTCTGCAATCGCATTCGCCGCAATGATGGCATTGTACACGTCAGCAGGACTGACCGGAAACGGCATATTGACCATCGTATCATTCGATGCACAGGCAGTTTCAGCCACTTGACGCCATTCAGCCTCGACAAATTCCTCAACACCCAGATCACGAAGCGTCAAAGGAAGACCTACGTCCTTAACCAGTTTGATGACAGTATCCAGTTCTTCTTTCGGCGCATTTTCCAGTACAAGCTGAGTTATCAAGCCGAATGTGACCTTCTCGCCATGCTGTGCTTTATGCAGTGAAGGTACCGCCGTCATGCCATTATGAATCGCATGCGCTGCTGCCAACCCACCTGATTCCGCACCAACACCACTCAGATAAATTGTCGCTTCAATGGTATCCTCCACCGCGCGAGTATATACTTTACGATCCACCGCAAGCTTGGCCTTCACGGCATTTTCCAGCAACGTATCATAACAGAGACGGGCCAGTCCCAGCCCTGTAGTGGAAGGCTTGTTCAGTACCAGGTTGTCCCCGTTAGACTGATAACAAGCCCGCGCTTCAAAATAAGTAGCCAGCGCATCGCCAATCCCGGCTGCGAAGAAACGTGCAGGCGCCGCTGCCAGAATGCCCGTATCCGCCAGTACGACGTCGGGATTGGTTGGCAGGAACAAATACTCATCAAAGGAGCCATCTTTCTTGTAGATGACCGCGAGGGCAGTACAAGGGGCATCCGTAGAAGCAATCGTCGGGAAAATAACGACAGGCAGCTTTTCATAATAAGCCGTTGCCTTAGCGGTATCCAGCGTTTTACCACCGCCGATCCCTATAATGATGTTAGCGCCATGCTTGCGCACCAATTCCCGGTTACGCTCAATTTCTTCTTTAGTACATTCATATTGGAATTTCTCGAAAATCGCCTGATTGCCAGCCGCCTCAATAGAAGCGCCAGCCTCCTTTTGCGCCTTTTCGAGTATAAACTCATCACAAATAATAAAAGCTTTATCGCCATAATCCTTAATGTAGTCATTTAATGACGAGAGCAGATTCTGGCCAGAAATAAATTTCTTGGGTGAAGTAACGGACCTTACAACGTTTGTCATGTAAATTCCTCCTCAGTTTTGACTCATACCGAAAAAACGGTGTATTTCAGTATGTGACAACTTAACTATAAACCTCTTTTGATCCTATTAAAAGGCTGGTTATGGAATATTTTATGAACAAATTGTGTATCATCAAACTTTAACGCTTTCATTCCACTCGGAATATAATATCCCCATCATAATACGGTCGTAGCTATTACCATCACGAAGAACAGCAGAACGAACCCTGCCCTCATACTGGAAACCCGCCTGTTCATAGGTTCGAATGGCCTGTTCATTATACTCAATAACATCCAGACCGACCCGATTCAAATTTAATTCGTAAAAGGCATAACGAAGAATGAGACGCACCGCTTCGGCCCCATAGCCCTTCCCACGATAGTCCGCATTGCCTATGCCAACCGCCAACTGACCGATCCGATTATTCCACTCAATCCCGTGAATGGCAACAAATCCGATCAGGACATCATCTGCTAACGTTCTCAACCGGAAATAGACCTCGTTCGAACTGGGTGAGCCTTCCGATTTCATTTGCTTCAGCGTATAAGGGAGTGCCAAATCCGTATCCACATTTCGCAGATACTCCGCATCCTCTCCCCATTTGAACATCGTTTCCGCATCTTCTTCCCTGACAGCGGCCAGTTTAATCCGATCCCCGTAAAATAAATTTTCGATTTTCATGACCCTTCATCTCCTGTTTTGTGTTGTCCCATTCTGTACTCCAGCGATCATGCTATTAAACGTCCGCAATACAAGCCCTCCTCAGGATTTCAATGTATAAACTTTACAAAACAATCGGACAAAACACAAAACAAATAACCTTAAACTATTCACTCATCCTTTTTTATAGAAAAATATTCCTGATTCTGATAGACTATAACCAGTCTAATCCCTGCATATTTGTATAAAGGACCGGGACTATAGTCATGAACAGAAAGGAAGAGTAAGGATGAACAAACAATCCAAAATCGTCTCCATCGCACTGGCATCGGCTCTAGTATTCAGTGTTTCTTTTCAATTCGCCCCCACCGTAGAGGCCAAAAAATCAAAAAGATCCCATAAATCAGCTACTCAAAGTTCCGTCTATTACAAAAACTGTACAGCTGTTAAAAAGGCAGGTAAGGCACCTCTCTACAAAGGTGATCCCGGCTACCGCTCAGCACTCGACCGTGATCATGACGGAATTGCCTGCGAAAAATAATCTTTCATTACATTTGACTTGGCATCATGCGCAAAAAGACCCTGCAGCCGCAAGGTCTTTTTCATATTCCTTAATATTTAAACAGCATAGCAACCAGCTGATATCCAGCTCCAATCGTCCAGAACAGCACATAATCACCGCGACAGATGCGACCGGATTCAATGCCTTCATACAAGGCAATGAACGGGCTACTGGTGCCTGTATAACCGTAACGATCACCCACATAGATCATTTGGGCGTCCTCCAGCTCCAAATGATCCTGTATTTTCAGCACATTCGCCAGCGAAAACTGCGACAGACAATAAGCCCGTACATCCCGAGGCGCCAATCCGTTCTTCTTCAAAATTCGCTCAAGCAGATCAAATGTGGGGGGCAAGGCCATATTGGCGTCGAACGGAAGCCACTGAATATATTTTCCGGGGGCATCTGCTTGGAGTGTTGCCGCTAATCCCTGAGCCGGGTACAAAATTTTATCTATATTGACCGGGTCCGTAAAATACATAGAATCAATAAAGCCAGTATCCTCTTCCGTACGCTCCAAAATAACTGCACAAGCGGCATCCCCATAGTTCGCATAAGTAATTTCATCCTCGGGACCAGAAACAAGTGAATTATAGTCTGAACCGATGATAAGTGCTGTGCGCGCATCAGGATTAGACAGCATAGAGCGGCTGGCTTGATCGACTGCCACTGTCATGCCTGCACAGTTCGCGTTAGAATCCATGACAACCACGTCATGTCTGGCCTCGATTGCTTGATGAACAAACAGGGCATTCATAGGGAACAGCGACTCCGGGACTTGGCTGGAAAACACGATCATGTCCACATCACGGCCTGTCATTTGAGCTTGATCCAGCGCTTTCTTGGCAGCTTCGATCCCCATCGTCAAACCGTTCTCATGCGGGCTATCAATAATGTAACGCTTTTTCCTGCCCATATGCTCCATGAATCGACGAATATCTTTGCCCTGTTCATCAAAATGACGGATATAATATTCGTTGTCCACCGAATGGGACGGATAATACACACCCAATGCCTTAATTTTAATATGACTCATCAGCAGGTTCCCCCTTACACATTCATCTCGCTGCTTGTCACCGCTTCAGAACATTACTGTACGACGATATCTACGTTGTTTAAACCCGCTTCACGTGCTACACGACCGAGCTGCATTTTAATAATCGTTTGTTGAAGGCTGATCCCAAAAATCACTTTGGCAAACCCGGTTTCTTTATACCGTACAAAAGAACCTTTCAGTTTTTCTACTTCTCCCGGGCCCAGCAGTGCCATTTGGGTACAGTCTACTTTGAGCGTATAGCTGGATGCCTGAATGGAGGAAGTCTTGGATACATATTCCTTGATAAAGCTATCATATTCAGCCTGGCTGAACACTCCATTCACCGCCATATGTACCGTTTTAATGGTTTGATTCACTTCGATACTGTAAGGATTTTGACTCATTTCAGTAAGACTCCTTTGATTTCATATTTTTGTCTATTAAGATTATCGGAAAAATATGTAGAAATTTTAATATTAAAATGGATAAATCCCCACTAATATATTACAATTTTGTGAATGTGCAAAAAAAGCCGCCACTCCTCCTGACTGACTACAGGAAGCAACTGGCGGCTGACAAGTTACGTGTTCTTATGCTGATTAATTTGTAAACGTGTGGCGGCCAAGAGAAATGACAGCCGGGCGACTCTTGCTCCACTTGGCTGTGGCAATGGCCGGATTGTAATAAAACAGGGAACCGTTCGTCGGATCAACACCATTAAGAGCCTGTCTTGCTGCACGATACGCGGTCTTGTTCGGTTTCAGGCGGTATTGACCATCCTGTACAGCGGTGAACTGTCCTGGCTGCAAAATAACGTCCGGAATTGAGCTCGGAAATTCATTGGACTGCACACGGTTTAATACGACCGCGCCCACGGCTACCTGCCCTTGAAAAGATTCTCCGCGTGCCTCGGCATAAATAATCCGGGCAAGCTGCTCCAAAGCTGTTAAACGCACCTTCCCAAAGGAATCCAGCTTGGCTTGCGTTGCTGCTCCGGCTACACCGTCGGGTGTAAGGCCATAGTCCCGTTGGAAACGGGCAACCGCTTTACTGGTCAGAGAGCCGTAATATCCGGTAAAACCGGCTTTGAAATAACCGAGCGAATGAAGCTGCTGTTGAAGCTTCAGCACCTGCTCACTCTGAGCCCCTTTCGTCAGCGCTGACGATTGCGCTTGTACTTGTCCTGGCGTAACCGACAACACAGCGCCCAGCATACATGCGCAGGACAGGACCAACATAGATAATTTTTTCATATTCCAGACAACCTCCTCTTTCTTGTTCTGTCCGGTACAACCATTCCGGCCTGTACAACTCAGGGGCGTTTATCCGATGATGTTTCTTCTGCTATAGCTTATGCCTAGCTGCGGAAAAGACGCGTTGCTACATACGGAATCGGACAAAGATGCTCTCACACGTCCGTTGCAGTATACCACAAGCCGCATTTACGTATCATCCGGCTCTGGTCCTATAACTGCGAATACAAATAAACGCCAGCCGTAACGAACTGACGCGTACTAGGAGCAATTGATCATGTTTAGACACCACTTGAAAACGTGACTTTTTTCGCTATTTTTCTTCTCTAGCTCCATCGGGAAAGGAATCTGTCGTCTTCTTATTCGAATTACGTTTCTCAACTATGTATATATCCATCACCTGAATCCCCCGGTGTGCCAACTTTACAAATAAAACAAATCCCCAAATGCCTGCCGCAATGATCGCTAAATATACGATGATAATAAGTAACTGTATCACCTCAAAGGTCGACACCATCTGCATCTGCTTTTATCCTCCTGTACTTGGATTCTGGTTCCCTATACTCAACTATTCATCCTTATATTGTAATGGATTTCCTGTAAGTTGGAAACCATCCCTTGCACACAACATTGGGCGGATGCATAGGGTAGCTGTACGATCATCAAATTTTGAATAGCAGAAAGGCAGGAACGACGCGTGGATTCATATATGGATTACACCTCTCCCTCCGCACAATTTACTTATGATTTAAAAGACAATGTTTTGTTTAAAAAGGATGCTCAAAACTCCATCAACGAGCTTTCGGTCCAGCAATTAAATACGTTAGTAAATATATCGTTGCTGGATATTCGCCTGAGCACAGCCAACGTCATAGAGCCTCACTACCACCAAAATGCCACAGAGCTGGTATACTGCATCTCTGGCGCGGTGACCGTGTCACTGATTAACCCGTTCACCCGCGAGTTGCGGCATTTTCCGATCACACCTGGTCAAGTGGTTAATGTTCCCCAGGGATGGTGGCACTACGAGGTCGCTACAATGGATGATACTCATTTGTTAGCGGTTTTTAATGCCCCCATGCCTGAATTCATTCTCGGCTCCGACATATTGCGGTTAACGCCAGGCAATATTCTGGCTCATACCTACTGCCTGAATGAGAATAAGATTCAGGAAGCGCTCGCTCCTATCAAAAAGCCTGTGATTATCGGTCCGCCCAATGACTGCAAGCAACAGCAGGCCAAAAAACCGGGAATACATGTAAGACTTGCCGATACTCCCCCGCACCAGCAGGCCGCCCCGGAAAGAACCTATGCCCCTACAGACGGATATCCCGGCTTCGCCTTTAACCCTTATCATGAATGGACCTAACCCTGATAAGATCATAAATCCGTAGGAATGCCCTCTCCCTGTATATTAGCCGTTACCGTTACATCATCCCTCTCATAAAATGCGAATGTACAAGAGGGGGTGATTGAATGGATGCTTATTACAACTGCTTGAGCTGTATGAACAAAAGAGTACGTGTTTTGACTATGGACGGACAACAGCACGAAGGAACCATCGTGAAGGTGGATCGCAATAACGTGTACTTAAAAAGAGAATCAAACGGGCGTGTTCAGACGTCTGCTTTTTATCCTGGTTATGGATATGGATATGGTAATCAAATCTTAACCTTGAGCCTGTTCACCCTGTTGGCGATTGCTTTAATTTAAGTCCACTGCACTCGTCAAGCCCTGTTGTCTACCAAACTATAACACCTCTTATGACAGCTGCAACCCCTGACACTCATCCGTCAGGAGTTGGCAGCTGCTATTTGGGGTGTTTTACTATACAAGCAAGTCACTTGAATCCCTTAAAACACTTAAATCCCCCACCAGCTATACACCGGTGAGGGATTTAATACGCTCATTTCAATTTAGATCCATAAAGACTTGGTGATGATGACCAGCAGAATGAACAGTACCAGGATAGCCCCTGTCGATGTCCAACCTCCGTAGCCTCCAACTTGACCGCCACAACCTCTTTCGCATTCACCCATGGATAAGTTCCTCCTTCATTTCAAGGTACATCATAGCTTATGTATAGAGGTGTCCAATGGACCGGGCTTAACGGCAATGGAAATGATTCTTTCTATCGACTGGGCATTCTCCTACACTCTTTCTGGGCAGGAGCATAAGATATCACAATTAATCCTGAAGGAGTGAAGCAATTGAATCCGAATCAAGCGCTCAATTACAGTACGAATCAGCCTTTTCCCCATCACCACCATACCCCTCATCACATCGTAGTACACCCTGTAGACCCATATGTGGTAGAAACATTAAAATCGATCATTGGCAAATATGTTGTACTGGAGACCACACGCGGCAGAATTGACGGATGTGTAGTGGACTGTAAACCTGATCATGTCATTTTGGATGTGTACGGAAAGAAATACTTTGTCCGGATCTGTGAAATCGTATGGATTATGCCCAACTAGACGATTAGACGCCAAAAATCCTCGCCGATCCTATACCGGATTCGCGAGGATTTACTATTGTCACAGGTTTCTGCTATTCAGTATCTCCGGCCAGCGAAGAACGGAGTTCATCTATCGTTCCATTGAATTCATCCAAATCCACATTACCACGGATACCTGGAACACTGCCTGTGCTACTGTACTGCCAGGCCCACCAATTATCCCAGGCTGGAACTGCTGTCGGCTTTTGAGTCGTGCTGTATCTGGCTACCCACAGTTTATACATAGAAAATGTAGGATCAAACTTGGAAGCAAAAACATTTCCCGTGTACACGATCGGCAGACGTCCGGTAAGCTTCTCCGTTTCATCCAAAAATGCATGAGCCACTTCACTAATTTGCGCAGGAGAAAGACCTTTTGGGTTATTTTCATAATCCAACACTGGCGGCAGATCCAGCCTGCCTCCTGCTGATTCTAAAGCTCTGGCAAAATTAGCTGCTTCCTGACGAGCACCATCCGTAGTTGTCGCGTTCAAAAAGTGATAAGCGCCGACGAGTATGCTGGCATCCCTCGCTCCCTGAACATTAGCTAAAAAT
The DNA here is from genome assembly GCF_000520815.1 of Paenibacillus maysiensis. GTDB lineage: Bacteria > Bacillota > Bacilli > Paenibacillales > Paenibacillaceae > Paenibacillus > Paenibacillus maysiensis. Next base: position 29,225 of record NZ_ASRY01000277.1, read on the forward strand.
TGATTGTCTTGATATGTTGTCCCCTCTGTAGCCTTGATGAAAGCAAATGTCTTGCCTGCGGCCGCAACCTGTTGCCAATCTATAGTTCCATTATAGTGGGAGACATCGATTCCTTGAGCATGTCCGTCGGAAGAGATGACAGGCTCAGGTACGATCGTATCAGGGGCTATAGTAGATGTAACAGGCGCGGTAGATGTTAGCCCCACTGTGTCATCTGATTTCTGATCCAGCGCTATGACAATCTTGCCGTCACCCGCATTTAGCACATGGAAAGATTGGCTACTATTCAGGTCAACCACAATACGTACCGCCGCGGGACTTGTGCTAAATAAAGAGTATCTTACTTGTGAAACATCCGGATCATCTGCTACAGGGAAAGCCCCTTGTCTCGTATTGTCCAAAGGTAGAGATGCTTGGAACTCATCGGAGAACCTAGAACTAGGTATGTCTACAACGATGCGGTCTGCATGGGTCAACGTAGTGACTTTAGGACTTACTTTTCCATTCACCGTAATTGCCAATTGATGATTCATGAAGCTGATTTGGTCTATCGTGGCACGTGTACTCTCTTCTGCATCAGTTACAGTATTAGTTATAGCCTGAGTACCAGAATCGGAGCTTCCATGGGAAGACCCGCTACTTCCGCTTGAGTCAGGCGGGGAAGTCAGAAACACCGTTTTTAGCTTGCTGTTCCATGTCACATTAAGCCCAGTCTGTTCAGATACAAAACGAAGAGGAACATAAGTTGTTCCATCTCTAAGTAATGGAGCTACCATCAACCCCATTTGATGACCATCGACAGAGGCTATAGTTTGATTTACCTGAAGACTGAGGTGATGATCTCGATCCTGGATAGTTACGGTGCCCGTCTTGGCCTTCCAATCCACACGATAACCTAATTCCTCCACAATGAGACGAAGAGGAACTAATATGTTGCCTTTGACTTCCTGGGTCTGAATTCCCTTCCCAGCACTTAAATCTTTACCATTCAGCTCAATATGTGAACTTGAAGACGTAGCGTGAGTTTCCCCTGGAAATCCCCATAAAAACAGAAATAAAAAAGCCAAAAAACAAATTTTCTTCATTATGTACCCTACCATTCTATAAATTTTCACTTATGAAAATCTTGCAGCCTAGTATCTCATAACCCGCCATTTTGATAGACGCAAACTATATGTAAAAGTTACGGATAAGTCATCACATATCTTAATCTTATCATTAGCAGCACTAAAAAGTCTCTGCCGGCTACATAGCGAGCAGAGACTTCTTTTGTATCTTCATTCACACTGTTAAAAATGTTAAGCCTGCAAGAATGACCGAGGTGATGGACAGCACCAGTAAAGGAAGCACCGCTTTTTCCCGCAGGGCCTTAAAGCTCACGTTCAGTCCCATGCCTACCATTGCCATCGTTAGCATAAATGTGGTGATATGAGAAAGTCCATTCATCAGACCCACCGGAACTATGATATATTTTCCAAAAACATAGCTGCCAATCAAGCTTGTGATGACAAACCCGATGAGAAACCAGGGGAACTCCATTTTCGCATCCGAGTGGATCTTCCCGGTTCGCTTCATCCAGTACATGATCATAAAGCTAAGCGGTATTAGCAAAAAGACACGGCCCAATTTGGCTAGCAAGCCAATCGCGAGAGCATCCTGTCCGGCAGGCTGAGCAGCTAAAGCCACATGTGCAATTTCATGCAAACTGATGCCTGACCATATTCCATATTGCATATCCGTCAAAGGAAGCCAAGGTCGAAGCACAGTAAACAAAATGGCAAATACGGTTCCGACCACAGCAATGAGCCCTACTCCAATAGCCGTGTCCTCATCCTTGGATTTCAACAGGGGAGAAACAGCCGCAATCGCAGCCGCACCGCAGACACCTGTCCCGATACCGAGAAGAAGCGAGAGCGAAGCATCTGCCTTAAAGCGCTTGGCCAGCCACATCGTAAACAGGATGGAAAATACGACGGTGCCCACATCACGCAGGAGCAAGCCCATACCATGATGAATGACAACATCCATATTGAGCTTTAGCCCGTACAATACGATAGCTCCTCGCAGCAATTTTTTAGCCGAAAACTCAACCCCTGAGCGTAAAGCTTCGGGATATCCCCATAGCTGTCGGTATAAGACAGCGAGAAACATGGCGCAAGCCAAAGGGCCTACATAATGAAAGCCAGGTATTGCGTTCAGACCATATCCCATGAATGCAAATATCATGGTCAGTCCAATGCCTAAGATACGCTGGATAAAGCGATTTCGGTTAGAGTGCGGGGAGCGCTTTTGTGGTAAACCGGAACTTAATGATAATTTCATGTGCTTTATGTGATTGCTCATGGCGAATACCTCCAGTTCTATCTTCATAAAGCTTAATATGTATTTTGCCATAAGAAAAATAAATCATTATAATGGTATCCATAAGCAAATAGATATGATAAAAATGGAGGAGTTCGCTTTGGATCAACCTTTAATCGTATTTATTATGGTCGCGGAGAAACAAAACTTCACACGAGCTGCCGAAGAGTTACACATGACCCAGCCTGCCGTAAGTCAATACATTCAAACGCTGGAGCGTACCGTAGGAGCCCGGCTTCTGGAGCGAAGTAATAAATATGTGCGTTTAACCAAAGCCGGTGAAATTGTATATCACCATGCCCAGGAAATTATCCGTCTCCATACTCGAATGCAGTATTTGGTGGACGAACTGATGAATACGGCAAAAGGCAATCTATCCATTGGCGCAAGCTACACATACGGAGAGTATGTACTGCCGCATGTGATTGCCCAAATGAGAAGTCAATATCCGCTCATTCAGCCCTCCATTAGCATCGGCAACACTCAGGAAATCGAAAGATTGGTGATTAGTAATCAGCTGGATGTGGGGATTATTGAAGGACAATTTCAACATGAACAGTTGTATATTGAACCGTTTGCAGAGGATGAAATGTATATCGTCGTTCCACATCATCACCGTTTGGCTGATAAATCTCAAGTGAGTTTAACTGAGCTGCAAGAGGATATATGGATTCTGCGCGAAGAAGGCTCTGGAACCCGGGAAGCGGCGGAAAAGATGTTTGCACGATTTCAGTTTGTCCCTGCTCATATTATGAATTTTGGCAGCAACCAGATTATTAAAGAGTCTGTAGAAGCAGGCTTGGGTATTTCTTTGCTGTCACAGTGGACGATTCAAAAGGAACTCATCTTGGGCACTTTAAAAGTGTTGGATATAAGCGGCTTCCCGGTCGTTCGGAAGTTCTCTTTTCTGACTCCTTCTGAGGTATTTGAAACGAAAGCGGCCTCTGTTTTTTTAGAGGTTTTGCGAGGTTATAACGTGAAAAGATGAAGCTCAAAAGCCATGAAAAAAGCACCCTTGAAGGCGCTTGAGCTTACTCGAATAAATCGGTGACGGCTCCTTCGGGCTCTTTTAATAAAGACTGTCTGGCTGCTAATAACCAGGGATGCACAACCTTCATTTTCTCTTTATTGCTCCACACATGGTTAAAATAAATCATAATTGCTTCATCTAACAAATGATTGTTTACACTCTTGCGTATCTCTTGTAGAAAAGGCGCAGCGTGTGCCTGATCCCATGACAATTTATCTCCTATAAATAAAATCTTATCCAGCAGACTCATGGACTTCCGCAGCGTGGTATGACATTCAATCGCATCCAGCAGCACCGCATCCGTTCGTCCAAAAATCTGAATGGTCATCTCTCTGGACAGCTTTTGGTGCAGGATATACGGAAATGCTAATTCTTCTTCTAAAATGGGGATATGTAATGCCTGTGCTACAGCTACTTTATCTTCATTGGGAATGATAGTACCTATATCGTGCAGCCACCCCGCTCGTTCAGCTACGACCGGATCAGCATGAAATTGTAGAGCCAGTGCTTTGGCTTCATGGGCTACCCTCGTACAATGCACCCACGTAGCTTCAGCGTTATGTTTGTTAAAAAGCTTCTCTACGTCCAAAAAAAGATCCCCGGAAAATTCAAGTCCTGCAATGTAATGATGTAACACGGGATTCATGGATTAGTCCCCCTCTTCGCTTATTCCGATGATTTTACTATAAAATGTACATAACGTGCCACTGCGCAGGCAGATGGTGCTTCCCATCGCTGT
>NZ_ASRY01000278.1 GCF_000520815.1 Paenibacillus maysiensis
CAGAAGAACTGTCGCACTTGGCTTGACAATCCGTCACATATAAAATTCAAAAGCATCATCCATTAATTGATCACTTTCAACAATACTACTATAACCAATTGATGATAATTTTTCCTTCCATTTACGACTAAGCAGTTGGAGGTTTTCAAGATTAGGTGATAACAAAGTTAGTGATACTTCATCATTTAGGATATATATATTGGATGGACCTTCATTTACAACAACTGCCTTATAATTAAATGAGCTATTCCATTTGTTTGCATACCCATTCTTTAATATTAATGATCCAAGAGTTGATCCTTGTTGGTAACCAACATCAGATACTTCTCTTACCCCTAGTTCTCTAGGATGTCCTTTTCTCAATAACTCTTCAATACCTCCATGTAATGAATCTATAGTTTCATTTTGTGTCTTGTGAAATTGCAAATGCCGGAAACTGTTATACCATATTTCTTTTATATCAATTGAATCTGGAGCATCAGCATATCCATTCTTATTAAAAAATCTAATGCCTCCTAATATATGATCTTCATCAATATGCGTAAATATTATTAATGAGACACCATCTGCCTTAATTTTCTGAAGCTCTTGACTGATATACTTATCATACGTGGTGGAAAAGCCCATATCGACTATAATATGCGTATTAATATCTCCCATACATGATATTAAAAAGCTATCTCCATATGATGCTGGAAACATTTTTACCTCAATCATATTGCTCTCTTCCTTATAAAAGTATTTATGTCTTGAAACTAGTAATTAATTCCCTAATTAAATACAATATCTTATAATGATCAAAAATATGTCGAAACATGTCTTTTTTAGAGTTTCCATCAGAGAATTCATCTTCTGAATTAACGTTGTTTTACTAATTTTTCCTTTAGCAAGTCTTGCAATCGTAAACTCCTAAAAACTCAATATATTTCATCAATACTATGATAGGTAGTCCTCACGAGAGGCTAATCATGTAAGTGCCTATCAATCAAGTGCAACATTTTGTTTTTTAACTCTAAAATCAGAATGCGCTTTTATTAACGACTATTAAAACGTACCATTGAACTTTCTATCTCTCTTTTCCTGTCGTCGCTTTCGTGCCCACATTGATCCAAAAATTTCTGCCAGAATCACAGAGCCGAGTAAGATACCAAAAAGGTATCCCCAGTGTAGATCAGGTATATTAAAGTAAATAGCCAGCCCACCTATAACAAATAATCCTCTCAAAACATAGGCAACTTGTCTGCTTTCTGCATAATACGTTCTTGCCACTTGTTTTCACCTCATCAGAATATCTCAACCTATACAAGAGGACTATATACCCAAGACTAACGAAATATTTCAGCCCATTTTTCTACTAAATCCTGCATAAATCTTCTTTATTTCTTACACTATAGCATATTCATGGGGATATATGGAACAAAAAAAGCCCTTGTATAATACCAAGGGACTATTAAAACTTCGAAATTATAGATGTTCCGTAAAAACAAGGACTAGCAGATAACATACATCAAAAAAATTTGGTAGACTTTATTATTTATTTGTTAATTCAACTGGTGGTTGAATATTTTAAAAAATCAATTATGAAGTTATTGTTCGTGCCAACAAACTCCAATAGAATTAGATTACATGAAGGAGCGTGAGGATTCATGAAGGAAAAATTAGCAAGAAACATAAGCATATACCGCAAAGAGAAAGGACTTACACAAGAAGAGCTTGCACAAATACTAGGGCTTTCATTTCAAGCCGTATCCAAGTGGGAAAATGCTCAGACAATGCCTGATATTTCGTTACTACCTCAGTTATCAAGAACTTTAGAAGTA
>NZ_ASRY01000279.1 GCF_000520815.1 Paenibacillus maysiensis
CCAGCATACCCGCCTCTGCCTCAATCCCGCCGACACCCCAGCCTACAACACCCAGACCGTTAATCATCGTCGTATGGGAATCCGTTCCGACGAGGGAATCCGGGAAGACGACGGTTTCGCCGTCAATTGTTTTGGTGGCGGCCACGGATGCGAGATACTCCAGATTGACCTGATGGACGATACCGGTGGATGGCGGTACGGCGCGGAAGTTGTTGAACGCCGTTTGCGCCCAGCGCAGAAAACGGTACCGTTCCTCATTACGCTCAAATTCTACATTAATATTATAGTCCAGCGCTTCACTGGTACCGAAGGCATCGACCATAACCGAGTGGTCGATAACAAGATCGACGGGTACGAGCGGGTTGATTTGTTTCGGGTCGCCGCCCGCTTTTTTCACAGTATCGCGCATGGCTGCCAAATCGACAACCACCGGAACACCGGTAAAATCCTGAAGCACGATGCGTGCAGGGATGAATGGAATTTCCTTGTTGGTGTCACGATCCTCAGCCCAGCCTGTAAGCTGTTGCACATGCTCCTCAGTAATTGCGCGTCCATCGAATTGGCGCACAGCGGCTTCCAGCAACACTTTAATGGAGAAAGGCAGCTTGGCGATGCCGCTTTTTCCTTGTTCCTCCAGTGCCTTGAGACTGTAATAACGGTAAGGCTTGCCGTTAACTTCGAGACTGCGGGCAATGGAGAATTGATCTTTTCCTGACATAAGTATTACCTCCTTGAAGTGGATGCTTGGGGAAAATAGGGATGTCGTTTTTTCGACGTCTTGCACAGTAGGTTTAATTTGGTTACGCTCTCATGAAAGTAGCATGGCTGATTTGAAGAATAATCGATTAACCTATGGATAACCGTTATTTTCATAATAGAGGAGAAGATGATTTTAATTTAGTTTCATTAGATGAAACCTAATTTCAAAATAATGTTTATGCATTAAGTATACCGTTTTCAATCGATTACGTAAAGTTTTTTTGGCCTAATTTATACACCGAAGCCTGGAAAATAAAACGTTCCTCTTTCTCGTGTTTCGGTGTTCATACCAAGCTTTAGAGATTCATACCTATAGATAGAGAGCCATATCAGGCTATAGCGGGAAGTAAGAAAGTTATTCAGTATCCCGGCTATTCCCAAACAGGGATGGCGGGACGGAAATGGAGGGACAGGGATGGGGGAGCGGGAATGGAAGCAGGCCCTTTTTGCTTATGTGAACCAATATAACCGGAGTGAGGTGAACAGCGCTCCACAGCCGGATGAATATCTGGAGGTAGGTCAGCGGATGGAGCGTGCGGCTCGTACGGCTAGATTGGAACAGTGGTATAACGAGCGGAACGCCGTTCCATTACGTAGCGAAACACGCGCCAAGCCGCTGCGAATTGTGCAGGATACGCCGGAAGAGGCTGTGGTGGATGTACAACTGCATGTCCGGCTCTTTTATGAAAAAGGCGGGATGACTCACCGGGAGGATCGTATTGAACGGGAACGTTTGACGTTCACGCGCGAGGGTGAAGCCTGGCAGGTGGCAAGAATCGAGCGTGATCCGGCAGAACGAAAGCCGGCGGGGGGAGAGGTTCCTTTTGAACAGGCGTCGTTTAATCAGGGAGGGAATCTGCCGCTGCTAAATCGCGGTGTACTGGGGTTTGGCTCATCAGCACGCCCCAACCGATATCGCCGGGAAGAGGCGGCAGCCTATGCGGATCAGTGGTGGGATAGCTTCAACCCGGAGTTTGAAGGTTTTGATGTGGATTGCACCAACTATATCTCGCAATGCCTCTTTGCAGGGGGCGCACCGATCCACTATACTGGTAAAAGAGAATCGGGCTGGTGGTACAAAGGACGGGTCGCTGGACGTGAGCTGTGGAGCTACAGTTGGGCGGTTTCCAACAGCCTGGAGCGGTATTTGGGCTCCAGCTCGTGGGGGTTGACCGCCGAGCAGGTGAGTCGTCCGGAGCAGCTAATGCTGGGGGACGTCATTTTTTATGATTGGGATGGTGACGGCACCTTTCAGCACAGCACGGTGGTAACGGCCTTTGATGCGGGCGGGATGCCGCTTGTCAATGCGCATACAGTAAGCTCCAGACATCGTTATTGGGACTACAAAAATTCGTATGCGTGGACGGACAACACGGTGTATCGCTTTTATCATATAGCCGACTATTTTTAAATGAAATGTTTATAACAGGTACAGTGACGCAAATCAGGCACAATGACGAAGGCAGGAAAGCGGAGGATAGGCATGGCAAAACAAAAATTGACCGTAGGGCTGGTGTACGGCGGCAAATCGGGCGAACATGAGGTTTCGCTGCAAACGGCGTATGCGGTACTGAACGCTTTTGATTATGAGAAATACGAGATTATTCCTTTTTATATTACGAAGGCTGGCGATTGGCGCAGAGGGGCGCTGCTTGACGCACCCTTGGCTTCCGTAGAGCAATTGAAGCTGGAGCGCGCAGAGGGCGGTACGAAGGCGGCATTAGATACGTTGTTTGGCAAGTTGTACGGAGAGCAGACGCTGGATGTGCTGTTCCCGCTGCTACACGGCACCTTTGGTGAGGACGGAACGATCCAGGGCTTGTTCGAAATGGCAGATATGCCTTATGTCGGTGCAGGCGTGCTGGCTTCTGCCGCAGGGATGGACAAAGGCGTTATGAAGAAGCTGTTTGAGCATGCAGGATTGCCGCAAGTGAAATACTGTTATTTTAACAGTACACAGTGGTCAAAAACCCGTCATGATCTGGTGCGCCAAATGGAAACTGAATTAGGGTATCCGTGCTTCGTCAAACCGGCGAATCTGGGATCAAGTGTCGGTATTTCCAAAGCCAGTAACCGGGAAGAGCTGGAAAAAGCAGTTGAGCTGGCTCTGCAATTTGATCTGAAGGTCATTGTGGAGGAGTATGTCGATGCCCGCGAGGTCGAGGTCAGTGTACTCGGCAACGACGAGCCGATTGCTTCCGTACCGGGCGAAATTGTATCGTCCAGCGACTATTACGATTATGCTGCCAAATACACGGACGGCCAATCGGAAATGCTCATTCCGGCACCGCTGGACGAGGAAGTAGCAGATCGTGTCCGTGAAGCTGCATTGCAGGCATTCCGCGCTCTGGAGGGCTGTGGTATTTCCCGAGCCGATTTCTTCGTTAGACGTTCGGATGGACATATTCTTATTAATGAAGTAAACACGATGCCGGGCTTTACGCCGTTCAGTATGTATCCATTGCTGTGGAGAGAAACAGGCGTATCCTATCAAAGCTTGCTGGACCGCATGATTGCGCTCGCGCTGGAGCGTTATGAACGCAGGTCAGCGCTGCATTACGAGAACTCATAAATTCGAACCAGGGGGGGCTGATCACTCCCCTTTTTGTTCATATACATGGTTTACAATCAGGATTTGTAAAAATCCTTCACGAAAGGTGGCGGCTAAACATGGGCTTTCAAACGGAATTTAACTCGGTGTGCAAATTCAAGAGCGAACAGGAATTGTACGAACTGCTGGAATACGGACGCGGTAAAATGGTTAAATCCGGACTGCGTGTGTTCCCGACAGGCCAGAAGGTCATCGCTTACAGTGCGGACAACGTGGCAGTTGCCATCGTGCAGATTGTCGGCTGTATTGCCGAAATCAATTTTCAGGGCGACGAAGTGACCGAGGTTGAAATGATCCTCATTCGCAAGCTGAATGAAGAGGAAGCAAGAATTCAGACTGCCTTGGCGGATGAAATGTTTTTTGGAGCGCAATAGGCAGGACAAGAACTGGTTCACGCCGAATCAGAGGGAGCTTTTCCGGGTATGATCAGTAGAAAAGGGATTGAGGTCACAGAACGAAAGCGGCCTTGCCATCTACTGCGATCTGCTGAAAGGAAGGACACCCTATGATAGTAAGGTTCGGCTATGTAGCCATGTCAGTCACCGTACAAAATGCGTCGCCTTCCAAAACGATGACGCTCGCCAGCTTTAACAAAATTGGAGATCGAGAGGCCGCTATTCGCAAGCTGGAGCGGATTGCAGCCGAAAACCTGCATAATACACTGCGACTACTGCGTCATAATCGGGCGAGCGATATCAAGGTGTACCGTTTTTCATCCAAGCTGATTCCGCTGGCGACTCATCAGAATTTGCGTGACTGGGACCCCTTTCAGGCGCTTGCCGCTGATTTTGCAGAGGTCGGGAATGTTGTCAAGGCGAACGGGATGAGGGTATCGTTTCACCCGGATCATTTTACAGTGCTGAGCACTCCCCGCCCGGAAGTGCTGCAAAGCTCCATTAACGATCTCCAGCATCATAAAGCAATGCTGGAGGCGATGGGGCTTGGTGCGGATGCCAAGAACAACATTCATATCGGCGGCGCGTATGGAGACAAGGTGACGTCGAGTCAGCGTTTTGTAGAGCAGGTGGATGCGCTGGAGCTTTCGTTAAGGGAACGAATGACGCTGGAAAACGATGATAAAACGTTTAATGCGGTGGAAACGCTGGAAGCGTGCAAGCGGACGGGGCTGCCGATGGTTCTCGACATTCATCATCAATGGGTGAATAATGAGGGCGAGAAGCCGTGGGAGCTGTGGCCCGGCATTTTGGATACCTGGAAAGGGGAACTGGCTCAAACGGGATCTTCTCCCGATCATCCACTGCCACCCAAAATCCATGCGTCCAGTCCCAAAAGTGAAAAAGACCCCCGCAGTCATGCCGACGGTGTTCAGGTGGAGCCGTTGCTTACTTTTTTGCGCAACATTGCCGGATATACGGATCAGATTGATGTCATGCTTGAAGCCAAACGCAAGGATGAAGCGTTGTTCAGACTGATGGACGAACTGCGTGCACGGGAAGGTGACGGAGTGAAGGTGCTGAATGGAGCTTCGGTAGAAATTACGCCTTAAAGAATAGTATTCTGCGGATAATGCTCCCATATAGAGAAACTTTATGAAGCTTATTGTGTATACTAGAATGTGTAAACTAGATGTGTACCTTTAATAGAGATGGTTAAGAAGCTGTGCTGTAATGCAGCTTCGTAAACCACGTAACAAATGATATAGAAAGTAGAGTGAACACGTTGAATGAACATGAAAACGAAAAGGTTCCCTATATCGTATCAGGAAAAAGCTATACCGCCGTGGCCATTAACGCAGCATCCAAAGCCGGGGAATGGATCAAAAGCAGACTGGGTACCGTTGAACAGTTAAGCACCAAGCAGTCTTCGACGGACCTTGTGACCGAAGTGGATAAAGGTGCGGAGCAAATGATCCGCAGACTGATTCTTACCCATTTTCCCGACCATGCCATTCTGGGCGAAGAGGGTGTAGAGCCGGGGGCTGAGGCTTCGGCCCGTGCGTTGGAGGCTGCTCGCGAAGAGGAATATTTGTGGATTATTGATCCGGTAGACGGCACGACCAATTTTGTACACAGCCTGCCGTACTACAGTGTATCTATCGCCTTGGCCCACCGTGGAGAGGTAATTGTCGGTGTCATTTATGATCCGTCCCGCGACGAAATGTTTGTGGCTGAAAAAGGTAAGGGCGCGTATGTGCATGGCAATCCCATGAGAGCATCCAGAGAAGAAACACTGGGAGATAGTCTGGTGTGCATCGGCTTCCCGCCGGACCGCACTTTTGCACAGCCGCTGAATATGAAGATTACACAGGCACTTACACCTCAGGTGAGAGGCATCCGGGCGCTTGGCTCGGCAGCATTGCATTTGGCCTATGTGGCTTCAGGACGGCTCACAGCTTACTGTGAAATCGGTCTGAATGCTTGGGATGTGGCAGCGGGCGCTTTGCTGGTGCAGGAATCGGGGGGAACGATCACAGATACGCTCGGTAGACCTTATGACCTGAGTGTGCGACATATTGCAGCTACGAATACAGCTATTCATTCACAACTTATTCAAGTGCTGAAAGAAGCAGACGCAACCGGGTTATAATTCTACGTAGACCATCATCCTGAAGGAGGAAATCGCGATGAGCCAATCCGAAGAATTGGAACGCCAGCTCAGTGAACTGCTGACGGAAGGCGAAATTCGTGAGAATGAGGCCAAAAGACGGGAAAGGCTCAGCCCTAAATATGAGGTGCGGGTTCAGACTCATATTGATCCCATTGTCGAGGAGACGCGTAAATACCGGAGTATGGCACGGGAACTTGATGATCGATACGACGAATATATGAGCAAGGCGGACAAATCGAAACCAACCGATCAACGCTAAGCGAACACAAATACCTCTTGCCGAATGACCAAGGCTTGGGGTATTTTGTATGATGTACAGCTTTATCAGGCAATCTCCATTCCAGACTGGACCGGACAGGACGAGCGAAGGAGGCGACATTCACTGATTACCTATTTTAAGAGCGCTTACAAAAATGCCGGAATCCATCATAAAATGGTACTGCTGATTACGGTACTCATGCTGGTTAATTTTGCGGTTGTTGCAGTCATACTTAAATACGTATTTCATATTTATGATAATCAAATGTACAAAAAGACATCCGAAGTACTCAATATTTCTTCAATCGGCATTGAAAATGAGTTGAAGGATGTTGAAAAAGTTACTTTCAAGGTAACAACGGATGAGCAGCTTCAACGTTATTTGCTACAACTGGAAAAGGAAACCTCACCTTATGCCAAAATGGTGCTGCGTAAAAAAATAACGAATAGGCTTGTCGCCTTTGCCGGCTCTGAAACCTATATCTACTCTATGATGGTGATCGACAAAGAGGGGCAAGTCATGAGTGCGGGCAACCGCGAGGGCATTCCTCAGGAGCTTCGCTCCACCCTGTCGATGCTGGCAGACGAACATGACGGCTCCAATGCATGGTATGTGGCGGGTCACTCCTCCCTGCTGGCTGCGAGGCAGTTCAAATCCTTTACGGATTCCAACTTTACTCTGAACGGACTCGGAACGCTGGCGATTCGTGTACGGATTGACCGGATTGTAGCCGACCGTGTGCAGACTTCTGGGGGTGACGGAAAGCTAATGATCACCGATGGAAGACGTATGATCTATCCCGAAACACCGCTGTTGAGTGACAGCGATATTCAGGCCGAGCTTGGGCGAAAGCAGCCTTATGGTATTGCAACCTACACAGGCGGAACCTTTTTCGCAGCTCAAACCAAATCCTCCTATACGGGCTGGACGTATTTGCATATGACCCCCTTCGACGACATGTTTCGCAGTATTACGATCATCAAAGAAATTGTAAGCGCTATTTTTGTCATTATGCTTCTGATCGCGCTGGCACTGGGGGCCCGACTATCTGGCAGTATTACGAAGCCGATCGTTCAATTAATCCAGAACATGCGTAAAATTGAAAAAGGCGATCTGGATCGTCTGGAGGAGGAAGCTCTCGGCGCGGTTCCGCTTTCCACACAGGATGAGGTGGGCTTGCTGCACCGTACCTATAAGAAGATGATCCGCCGTATCCGTGAGCTGATTAATGAGAATGTGGCAAAGCAGCTATTGCTGCGGGAAACGGAGCTTAAAGCGCTTCAGGCGCAGATTAATCCGCATTTTTTGTATAACACGCTGGAGTCCGTGAACTGGCTCGCCAAGGCGAATAAGCAAGATCGGATTTCGGAAATGGTGGAGGCGCTGGCCTTTCTGCTACGCAGTGCCGTCAGTTTTGAAGAACAGCTCATTCCACTTCGAAAAGAGCTGGATATTGTGCGAAGTTATGTAACGATCCAAAAAACACGCTTTGATGAACGTCTTGTTTTTCATCTGGATGTCCCGGAAGAACTGATGGACGCGCAAATTCCGAAGCTAACGCTCCAGCCTTTGGTAGAGAATGCGATTCATTACGCGCTGGAGCCGCGAATTGAGCCATGTCGGATTGCTATCATTGCCCGGGAGCAAGAAGGTGCATTGTTGCTGCGGGTCGAGGATGACGGGCCGGGCATGACTCAGAATTTTTTGGAGCAGCTGCGGAGTGGGCAGGTCACTACCCGTGGTCAGGGTATTGGGCTTGCGAACATTCAGGAGCGGATTGACCTGACGTTTGGTACACCGTGGGGCATAGAGCTGCATAGCGAGTCAGGAACAGGAACGTCGATTCATCTCTGTATTCCATATGTGAAAGGGGATCAGGATCATGTACAAGGTGCTGCTGGTTGATGATGAGCGTATGATTTTGGAAGGTATATCACAGGTGGTCGATTGGGGCAAAGCGGGTACGAGGCTGGTCGGTACGGCACGTAATGGGATTGAGGCGTATGATCAGATTCAGGCCAGCCCGCCTGATTTTGTCATTAGCGATATCTCTATGCCCGGACTGGACGGAATCGGACTGGTGGCGAGAACGACGGAGCATTTTCCGGACGTTCGTTTCATTCTGTTGTCTGGTTATAAGGATTTTGATTATGCCTGCCGGGCCATGCAATACGGGGTAAAGCACTATTTGTTGAAGCCCTGCAACGAGCGGCAAATCCATGAGGCGCTGACTGAGCTGGGGCAGGAGCGGGAGGAACAGGACGAACGCAAGCAGTTCGTGAACCGGATGAAGCTTGACTTTCAGCGTATGCTGCCTCATGTGAAGGAGCATTTTTTGAAGGAGTTTATTTCCTATAAAACTTACGGCAGTCGGGATATCGCTTTTTATGAGCGGTTATTCAGTCTGGAGCTGCAAGATAAGCAGGTTCGGATGCTGCTGCTGCGGGTCGAGGAATCCCATGAGCCGGAGCATCTGTTTGCGCTGCAAAATATTGCGGCGGATTTAATGGACGATGTATTGCTTGGGACGACCATGCAAGGACAACTGCTCATCGTGCTGGAGAGCGGGGATGACACGTCACGGCTGATAAAGCAGATTGAAGCGGTGCGTGCGACGTTTCGTCGCTTTTACAAGCTGGAGGTAACGATCGCGGTTAGTGAGTCGGATAGTATGCAGCATTCACGCGGGATGTATCGGGAGACGCTGCATTGTATGAATCACCGTTTTTACACCGGGGAGGGCAGTCTGATCACCAAGGAGGATCTGGCAGCCGAAGAACCCCGGGAGATGGCAGATTTGGAACTGGACGAAGAGAAGTTCGGCCTGCTGATTAAGGCGGGGAATACGGAGGAGGTAGCGCAGGAGGTAGATCGGCTATTCGGCATCCTGTCCCGTATGAAGCTGGAAATTTCCGTGACCCGCTCCTATGTGCTGCAACTGTATGCAGCCATGATTCGCATATGTCCCGAGGAGGAACGCGCGGCATTCACCAGCCGAATGGTCGTGCTGGCTGAGCAAAAAACACTCGCTTGCCTCAAATCTTTCGTACAGGAAGCTGCCGGACGAATGACCGCGATCTATTATAAAAGCAACGTGTCCCGGCAGTCCTCTACCGTTGATAAAATGATCACTATCATCGAGCAAAACTACAGAAAATCCGATTTGTCACTGAACGGAGTAGCAGGTCAAATGCTGTACATGAATTCCGACTACTTAGGAAAAATTTTCAAAAAGGTGACGGGTGAAAACTTTTCGCACTACGTCAATCGCTACCGCATCGAGCGTGCGGCTGAGCATATTCGGGAGACGGGAGACGTCAAGGTATTCGAGCTGGCCGAATGGTTCGGTTTCGGCGGAAACGCCCAATATTTCAGCCAGGTATTCAAAAAATGGGCCGGCATGACCCCATCGGAGTATATTAAATCACAGGAACGGGGATGAGCGGGTAAGTAAGGCTCTAATTCCCTTCCTCAAAAGAAAAAAGGAGCCTCACGGCTCCTTTAAAGTTTCATGGCATACATCATATTACACGTTAAAGTTTATACGTACGTCAATTTAGATGCAGCTTGTTCATTAGTTGATTCTTCAAACCCAAGTTTGAAGCCCAAAGCAAGAGCTACTTTCATTACAGTCTCCATAGAGGGCACAGACGTTGAAGTCTCCAATCTCGCCACTTGGGCTTGAGTAATACCAGTTCTCTCAGCTACATCCCGTTGTGTAAGCCCAAGTTCTTTACGTCTGCGGACGATATCATTTACTACCCGAGCCATTTCAGCGATCACTTGTTTTTCATAATCAGTTTTATAGTTTAACTGTTTGCGTCTATCGGACCAAGTTTTAAGTTCTGGTTTCTCATTCATTGTGTTATCACCTCCGGTATCAAGGGGATTTACTTTCCGAAACGCTTCATCCAATCCTTCATCCTATTTTCGGCTCGTTCAATTTCATGATTTGGGGTTTGTTGAGTGCTTTTCTGAAAGACGGTTAACAGCACGAGCTTACCTTGCCAGCGAAAGTATAGGATTCGAAGGCGTCCAGGCCGTAATTCGTACAACCCGCCTCGTAAAGGGCGTGTGTGTGGCATTCCATCCTCTACTCTCTGAAAAGTGTAATCAATATCTTCTAGATGTTTCTCAGCTTTCACCGCATACAGCCTTATCATCCAGTAATTGCAGGAAGTCATCCACTTCAGAGTTCCCTTTAACCGTATAATAAAAAATAATTTCTGCTATGAAACAACCTCGTTTCTCTGTAATCAGACTTTGATATCGTCCTTGATATAAATATATCAAGGACGATATCAAATGGCAAGAGGATCTTCATGTTGTGATCATAGGCTTAATTTCAGAAATCCGGGGGCGGTGGCGATGGGAAGCATCATCCAACTGCGTAGTGGCACGATAAGAAACTTTTAAGTTCGGCTTATTTAGGTACAAGTAATCCCCTCTGTTTTTTAAACCCAGGAAACCTGATTTGTGTATTCCAATGTTTCGCTGCTTTTGGGAAAATAACAACAGGAGCAAATGTAAACGCTATCAAATTAGCGTAAATACGTTGTCACTCGTAATGCGGCTCCTTTCTAGAACAGCGAAAAGGGGAGAGATAGGTGGGCAAAAAGGGATGGTTTCTGATCATAGCCATGCTGCTCGTTTTGACGACGGCATGCAGCGGAGCAAATGGCGGCAGCAATTCGGGCACAAGTGCAGACGGGAAGGTAAAGTTGCGGATCGCTTGGTGGGGATCGGATACGCGTCATGAATACACGCAGAAGGTCGTTGATTTGTATAAGCAGAAAAATCCAAATGTAACGATTGATGTGGAATACGCCTCTTTTGATGACTATTGGAAAAAGCTCGCCCCGCAGGCTGCGGCAAACCAACTGCCGGATATTGTACAAATGGACATTTCATACATTAGCCAATATGCGAAGAATGGCCAGCTGGAGGATCTTGCGCCTTACTTGAATCAAAAAATCCAGGTCGCTGATGTGAACGAAAATGTACTCAAAACCGGCGTAATTGCTGGAAAGCAATATGGTATTCCAACAGGTGTCAATGTTCTGGGCTTCCAGTATGACCCAGCGTTGCTCAAAAAAGCGGGCATAGACAAAATTCCTGACAACTGGACATGGGATCAATACAAAGAACTGGCCTTGAAGGCAGGCTCCAATAAAGTTCACTTCGATAGCACTATGGCTGCCGATATTTTCTTCCACTACTATTTGCGTACACATGGAAAGTCTCTCTACAATGCGGAAGGAACAGGATTGGGGTATGACGATGACAAGCTGTTTGTCGATTTCTTCGGCGGATTGGCTGATCTGATCAAGAAGGGGGCGACCCCGTCTCCTGAAATTATGAACCAAACGAAGGGTATTCTTGAGGAATCCGATATCGTAAAAGGAACAGGCATCGGCATTTGGCAGTGGTCCAATCAGTATGTGGGCTTACAGCAGGTCGTTAACCGCCCAATGGCGCTGGCTCCGATGTTTGGGCCGAATATGGAAAAAGGTATCTACATGCAGCCTACGATGTATTGGACGGTCGCTGCCCGTTCGCAGATGAAGGATGAGGCGGCCAAGTTTATTGATTTCTGGATGAACGATGTGGAAGCCAATAAATTGATTAAAGGCGAACGGGGCGTACCGATTTCCGCCAAAATAAAGGAAGCTGTAGCTCCTGAGTTGAGCGAGGCTACGAAGCAGGTATTTGATTTTGTGGCTTCCATGGAGCCAAAGGCTTCTCCAATGAGCCCACCGCCGCCAGTTGGATCACCGGAAGTGATTGCAACGCTGACCGATTATATTGAGCAGGTCAATTTCGGACAGATGAAACCTGAGGATGCAGCGGTCAAATTCCGCGCAGATGCGAATGCCATTCTTGCGAATAATAAGCAGTAGGCGGTGCAATGGAAGCTTATCTTTGAGTGCCTGAACCAACTTTAGCATTTGGGCGAATGCAAGTTTCGTTAAGTTAACCGTGCGTAGTGCATAGCTTGATTGCGTACGGTTAACCCGACGAGCAAATTGCATAAGCTACCTTTGTATAATTACAATAAAATACACGTAACAACGGATATGTATTATTTTTAATCCGATCTATTTAGGAAATTGTAACAGAAGGGAGGCTTGATGAGCTTGCGAAATCATCAGAGCTTGAAAGCCAATATGACCGGATATGCGTTTATCAGCCCGTTTATTGTGGGCTTTCTGGCGTTTACGTTAATTCCAATGTTTATTTCGCTGTATCTGTCCTTTACCACCTACAACCTGTTCACCCCGCCCAAATGGATTGGTCTGGGGAACTTCGAAAAAATGTTCACAGGCGACCCGAAATACTGGAATTCGATCAGGGTCACGTTTACGTATGTGCTGGTTGGTGTACCGCTGCGACTGATTTTCGCGCTGTTTGTGGCTATGATTTTGAATACCAAATCGCGCATGGTCGGCGCGTATCGGACGATGTACTATCTGCCGTCCATTATCGGGGGCAGCGTTGCGGTATCCATTATGTGGCGGAACATTTTCAGCAATAACGGCATAGTGAACAGCTTGCTTTCGACCCTGGGGGCGACTCCGGTGAAATGGTTTGGTGATCCGGATGCTTCGCTTACGATGCTGATCACCCTGTCCGTATGGCAATTTGGCTCCTCCATGCTGATTTTTCTGGCAGGTTTGAAGAACATCCCTGTTGAATTGTACGAGGCGTCCAGTGTAGATGGCGCTAAGCCAGTACGAAAATTTTTCAGTATTACGCTGCCGTTGCTTAGCCCAATTATTCTATTTAATCTGATTATGCAGACGATCAGTGCCTTTATGACCTTCGTTCCGGCCTACGTTATTTCCAAGGGCGAAGGGGGCCCAATGGACGGAACGATGCTGCATTCACTGTATCTGTTCCGGCAGGCGTTTATGTTCAGCAACATGGGATATGCGGCGGCGATGGCTTGGGTCATGCTCATTATGATTGCGATCCTGACAGCGATTTTATTTATATCATCCAAATATTGGGTATTCTATGAAACGGAAAAGGGGCGCTGATACCGATGGCATGGAAAACGTTTAAATGGCCGATCTATCACATACTGGTTGCCGCACTGGCGCTCCTGATGCTGTATCCCGTTTTTTGGATGCTGTTCAGTTCGTTTAAAGAAAGTCGGACGATATTCGTCACGGCATCCTCGCTTTTCCCTACAGAATGGATCTGGCAAAACTATGTAACAGGCTGGAAAGGGACGACTGGCTACAACTTTGGCACGTATATTATGAACTCGCTCACGATCGTGGTGATTTCAACGATTGGAGCCGTGCTTTCCTCCTCATTGATCGCATTTGGCTTCGCACGCTTGAAATTCAAGGGGCGTAACTTGTGGTTTGCCTTGATGATGGTGACGCTTATGCTACCAGGGGATGTGGTGCTGGTGCCACAATATATTATTTTCACCAAGCTCGGCTGGATTAACACGATTTTGCCGCTGGTGGTGCCGTCCTTTTTCGGAATGCCGTTCTTCATCTTCCTGATGGTTCAGTTTATACGGACGATCCCAGCAGAGCTGGATGAAGCGGCGACGATTGACGGATGCGGCAAGTTCCGACTGTATTTCAGAATTATATTGCCTTTGCTTAAATCTTCGCTGGCTACAGCGGCAATCTTCTCTTTCTACTGGAAGTGGGAGGATCTGCTCGGTCCGGTGCTGTATCTGAACTCTCCGGAGAAATATACCGTATCTATTGCACTCAAGATGTTCCTCGACAGCGAGTCTGCCTCCAACTGGGGTGGGATGTTCGCCATGTCCATCTTAAGCTTGCTACCGGTTATCGCTGTATTCTTCGCATTCCAGAAGCAGATTGTTGAGGGAATGAGTACAAGTGGATTGAAGGGATAGGGTAGGGCTAAGGACTATTGCGGAGAGGTGAGTGGAATGTGGAAGTTCGATTTTGGTCCGGGTGAGCCTGCGGATGGTTACACGGGAGTCCCCCCGGATTGCCTGTATACTGCCGAGCAGGGCTACGGGTTTGAAGACGTAGACCATGTGTATGGTCGGGAAAGGCGGATGTCCGACGTAACCGCACCCAAGGATACGCTCGCACGGCTGCGAAGCAGCTTTTGCATCCCGCTGGGGGCTGCGTTTGTCGCCGATGTACCGGAGGACGGGACGTATCTCGTCACCGTGCTGCTCGGCGATCCGCTCGCAGAGACGCTCACACGCCTCAAAGCGGGCGAGGGCAAGCATGTGCTGCCCCCGTTACACACGCTGCCGGGCCAGTTCACCGAGGCCCGGTTTACTGTGCCCGTCAGAGGCGGCATGCTACGCCTCGCCGTATCGGGCACCGCCCCGCGGCTCAATGCGCTGGAGATTGCGCCAGCGCCACAGACCCTCCGGCTGTTCCTGGCCGGAGATTCCACGGTTACGGATCAGGCTGCGTCCGGCTATCCGTATACAGGCTGGGGCCAGGCTTTGCCCGCCCTGTTCAAGCATGATGTTTGCGTGGATAATCACGCCGTATCGGGAAGAAGCTCCAAAAGCTTCGTGGACGAAAGACGGCTGGACGTCGTTTTGGCTGAAATGAAAGCAGGAGACTTCCTGTTCATCCAGTTCGGCCATAATGATCAGAAGTCGGACCCGGAACGGGCTACAGAGCCTTTTACAACCTATAAGGAGCATCTGCGCCTCTACATTGACGGAGCCAGAAGTCATGAGGCTACTCCAGTGCTGGTCACACCTGTACACCGCCATTATTTTAACGGGGATGGTACGCTATCCGACACACATGGTGACTATGTAACAGCGGTTCGTGAGCTGGCGGAAGAGGCGAACGTGCCGCTGATTGACTTGGCTGCCCGCACGCAAGAGTTATATGAACGGTTGGGTCCCGAAGAGAGTAAAGAGCTTTTTATGTGGCTGCTGCCGGGTGAATTCATGAACTTTTCCAGTGGCTTGGAGGATAATACACATTTTCATGAGAACGGTGCGGTCTGTATTGCAGACATGGTGGTGGATGCTGTGAAGGAGCTGGATTTGCAACCCTTACGCATGTATGTACGATAGACGGACGGATTGTTCTCGAACAGGTGTCAAGGAGGCAGTTAACGTGAAACTTACTAAAGGGGGAGACGAGGAAATGCCTGCATTGATTTTTGATGAGGAACAAATTAAACAGGTGATCGACCGGGTGGTGGAGCGTACGTTTCAAATGCACTATAGCTGGGATTGGCCTGGCGGTGTAGCCTTTTACGGGGTGTGTGAAGCCTATGAAGCAACCGGGAACGAGAAGTATTTGACCAAATTAAAGGAATGGGTCGATGAAAATATTGCGGATGGACTTCCACCGCTCTCGGTGAACGGTGTGTCTGTGGGACACTGCTTGCTGACGCTGTATCAGGCTACAGGTGAGCAAAAATACCTTGATATCGCCATCGAGATGGCAGAATTTTTGGCCAAAAAAGCGGAGCGGTTTGCCGACGGCATTTTCCAGCATACCGTGAATTCACTTCATGACGTATTTCCGCAGCAGGCGTGGGTGGATACGATGTTTATGGCGGGCTACTATTTGCTGCGCATCGGCCATCTGCTGGGCAACCGGGAATATTGGGAGGACGGTATCCGTCAATATCACGGGCATGAGGAATTTTTGCAGGACCCGGATACGAATCTGTATTATCACGGCTGGGATCATGCGAACCAAAGCCGGATGTCGGGGATATACTGGGCGCGGGGAAATTCGTGGGCGGCACTCACGATGGCAAAGGCGCTGAAATTTGTGGAGGTGCAGCATCCATCCTATATGATCATCGACGGTTCGCTGCGCGACCAGCTCAGTGCGCTGGTGCGGCTGCAATCCCCGGAAGGGATGTGGCATACGGTGCTGAATGATGAAACCTCCTATCTGGAAACCTCGGGCTCCGCAGGCATTGCGACAGCTTTGCTTATGCAGGGACGATTGTTTAACAAATACACGCAAAAGGCGATCGACGGTATTCTTTCCCGAATCAAGGAGGACGGCACCGTGACGGGTGTATCCGCTGGAACCGCCGTGATGAACGATATTGACGGCTACCCGA
>NZ_ASRY01000280.1 GCF_000520815.1 Paenibacillus maysiensis
TTCTGACCGCTTACATTCCCTTTTGCATTGTAAAAAGTATACCTGTGTGATAAAAGCTTCCCTTGCTCTGTACCTTCATAGTTTTTCAGTTCATACAATTGGCCCTCTGCTTTATAGGTTCGAACTGTCGTTCCGGTTTTTCCTTCACTGATTTTGCTAACCGTCTGAACAGGTTGTACCCAGAAAAAAGGCTCATTAGAGGTTTTATACGTATGAACCGTCTCCGATCCCGTACTTTGGGATATTTTCAAAGGAAGACCATATTCATTGTAGTCATAGGAGGTCGTTACAGGTTCTGATGGAGAACCGCCCTCCGTATAGGACTCTCGCATTTGCACAGGCAAATTCCAGTTCACAGCATCATTATACGTATAATCCACATGATAGCCGGTAGAATCCCCCTCTTGATCATAGCGGCT
>NZ_ASRY01000281.1 GCF_000520815.1 Paenibacillus maysiensis
CATGAAAATCACACCCACGATACGCGCAGAATTAGAAAGATACCTAAAACAAGAGGGTTTGAGCATGACCGAGTTTGGACACATTGCTGGCATGAATCCGGGTACGGTGAGCGGTATTATAACGGGTAATCGTACCATTTCGGTGCACCAATTGGATCGCATTACGTTAGGAATGAATTTACCCACTGACCATTTCTATGAAAGATATATTGAAGAAAGTGTGATAGATGCACCGCTGAACTGGAAAAGAATTAGCCCGTTCTTGTACCGCTGTGTGCAGTTTCGGCGCGTAGACTGTTTGCAAAAAGTAGTGAGTGTTCTGCTGGATAAACCGAGTTATCTCCATTATCTCTTTGAATTAGCCGAGGATTGTTATGAAGAAGGTTATAATGAAGCAGCGGCTTACCTATACGAGAACATCGCTGAGGGTGAGAAGTACCAACATTCTGATCGCTTGGCAATCTGTCATTATCGTATATTCACAATTCAAATTGGAGACGATCAACGCCAAAATCTCAAGGCAGCTACACGTTTTGAATCTTTTGTCGAACGGTTGGACGAAGTAATACAACTTGATGCTCTGAAAGATTTGGGGAATGTGTACCGTTCTTTGCGTGAATGGGACAAGGTTGACGAAATGGCAAGGAAAATGAGAGGAAAAGCGGAAATCCAATATTCGATGAAACATCAGCAGAAGAAACGAGAGCATAATGAGTCTGAAAAGAAGCTGAGTCGTCCCATGTTTGTGTACATTAGCTATGCAGATTTATTATGTGCAGGTGTATGTGAATCACGGGAAGATTATGAACAGGCTCTACAATATACATACGCCTATGCTGATTTAAGTTGGGTCAAAGAGACGGATGAAGATGCTAAATATTGGATTAGCTTGTTTAAACATTGGGCGCAAGCTAACGTTATAGTGAACAAGGTTTTATCTGGAGATATAAAGGCCTTATATGATTATGTAGAATATATTGGTGCATCGTCAGATACAACTGACCAAGATATGGTCACCCAACTGTTAAACATTATGATGATGGCAAACGGATACCAGATAGACGTAAATGATATACTTCAGCGTTTTGAAACGGATATTAACTCACTTTTGCAATTGCCTCAATCTAATGATGTGTATACTCAACAAGTGATTCCAGAACAGTTTGCACGTTTGGGATACGAATTGGCTTATTATTATTTGTATTGGGGGATGTACAGTGTTGGCTTTAAACATTTGATGTATTCAATGGAGAAATATCATATACTAAATAATGAGACTTATTTTATAAAATGTATGGTGCTGTTTGAACGTTATCGAGTCTATGTAGTACCCGAAACTAAGACAACATATTTAAAATTTATTGAAAGGGTGTGGATAGATGATGTTAAGAAAAATGGTGCTATTGATCGTCGCAACTAGTTTTTTGTCTATCGTGACTGTACCTGTTCAGACTCATAGCCAACACCAGAATATCGTGCTTTACGATCAACATGGAGGCGCTTAACATTTCAAATGAATGAGGAAAGATATAAAGCCCATCTTAACAAAAATACACTCCCTAAAACGGATATTGGAGGAACCTAACACAGGTTTAGCCGATAAAATTCTAAGGAGTGTATTTTTATAAATGACGGATTGTCAAGCCAAGTGCGACAGTTCCTCTGTAACCGATTCGTGAGCCGTTTTCCAACCCAAGCATTTTCGTGGACGATGGTTGATTAAATCCAGGGAACGCTCCAATGCTTCATCTGTGATCTGTGCGAAATCTGTACCCTTGGGAAAGAACTCTCGAAGTAGGCCATTGGCATTCTCGTTTGATCCGCGTTGCCAGGAAGAGTATGGGTCAGCAAAGTAGATCTGCACGCCATGTGTGGCTTCCAGATTTGCATAACAAGCGAACTCCTTTCCACGATCGGCCGTAGCGGTTCGAAACGCTCCAGCGGGATACTGTGAAGCGGCTACGCCAAAGGCAATCTCCATCGACAAGGCTGTGCGATCCGGCATTTGAATCGCAGTGTACAGGCGGGTCTTCCGTTCAATGAAGGTCGCCACACAGCCTTTACTTTTTCCTCGACCAGACACCACTGTATCCAGCTCCCAGTGTCCAAAGGTTTCCCGGGAACGCACCTCCTTGGAGCGTTCGGAAATCGACTTGCCCACGGCAAACTTCCCTCGTTTTTCAGCAGGCTGTTGCCGTTTACCTTTGTGCCGCAGCACTTTCAAGTCCACTTGGGCAAGGCGACCGGCATAGATCCAACGATAGATGGTTTTGCAGCACACGGTGGGCTTGCCTTCTGTTCTAAAACGCTCCACGATCTGCTCCGGAGACCAGGTCGCCTGTAGCTTTTCTTCCAGTTCTTTGGCTTGTTCTTCTGTCCATTTGCCTGGGGATACAGAAGCTTTACGGCGCTCCTTGTAAGCGTGTGGGGAGCTTTCTGCTTCGTAGGATGGTAGCTGAGCATTCCGACGGATTTCACGGCTAATGGTGCCGTGGTGTCGTCCCAACTCCACGGCAATCGCTCTTGCACTTTTCCCCTGCTGATGCAGGATTTCTAGCTTGCTTCGTTCGATTATGCTAAGATGTGAATAACTCATGGACTGATTCTCCTTGTGTGAATGCTGGTGTGGTAACTTTCATTCTACACGAATCAGGCCATGGGCCCTTTTTTATTTATTTCCAGCGGGTGTCGCACTTCATATTACAATCCGTCATATATAAGTAATCAGCATACATATGGAATTGGTGACCAAAATTATTTTGCTCACCAAAACTCAAGAGGATATTGCTAATGATTTGAACATAACCACACAGCAGCTACAAAACTAAAAAAAACTCCTGACACTCATCCCTGAATTACAGGATATGGTTAAAGAACAAGATTTGAAAGTGACGACTACTACATCCTAACTTATACATCATTTAACGGGAGTTATACAATACTTTAGACATAGTAAATCTTTTTTATATCAGTTCATTTGTCACATAATATAAAAGGGAATTTCAGGATAATAGATGGATATCCCTAAACATCTCCTTCTGATAAGATTACTTCCATCTAAATTAAAGTGGGCGTGATCAAATGGGCAGAATATTGGTTCCACCTGACAAGCTAATGCAAGTGGCTGACCAGTTCTTGCAAGGCAAGCAGCAAATGGGACATATGTGTGATCAACTGAATCGGCAAATGATGTTCGTCCAAGGTGGATGGGATGGATTGACAAGTCAACGATTCTTTCAAGACTTCCAAAGAGCACAACAATCCATGAGTGTGACGCTTGAACGACTATCGACAGTAGCACAGGAACTCATTTTTATCTCAAAAAGTTTCACACAGATAGATGGTGAGAAAGTCGTGCTGGATGTACCGGGAAATGGTGTACCTATTAAAACGGCATCCAGCGGTGAAGGTTGGTTACATAAAATCTTTGAACAGATCGGACAAGCTGAGATCACCAAGGCTGAAGCCCAGATGGAAGCTAGCAAGCTTCAAGGTGAAATTTTATGGGATACGGCTCAGGGAGCAAAAGGAGCCATTCAGGAAGATTTAACCTTGGGGATGTTACCTGATAAAGAACGGGACTATGATCATCCTATGGCAGCTAAAGTAGGTGAAATTCTCGGTCACGTAGCTACGACATTGCAGGGGGCTGGTGAGGTAATAGTTGGAACAGGTGGAGAAGGATTATCAGTTGCGGTTTCATCTACGGGAGTTGGAAGTATAATCGGAATACCGGGATTGATTGGATCAGCAGCTTTAGCGGCACATGGAGGTACAACCGCAGTTAAAGGAGCAAGCGGAATTGGGAAAAGCTCAGCGGAATTGTGGCAAATGGCGAAAGGGGAAGGTGGAGGCTCATCAAAACCGTCCCTATCATCGGAGGTTAAGGCAGAAAGTGTACCTCATACTGAAAGTAAGGGGAGAAATCAGGAAGAACTAAAGCAAAGATTGTCGCATGAACGTGAATTGAAAGCAGACAAGAAACCCGAAAATCATATGGAAACATTAGCTCAAGCAGAAAAGAAAATTGCTGAACATAAAATGCAGATGGAAAAACTAATCGACAGTGATGGGAACTTTAATCCTAGTAATGGAGTAATAGAAAATGGAAAAATAAGCGAACACCAACTACAATCTTGGGTTCCATCAGGAGCAAGTAATAATTTTAGACCTGATCCTGGTATTATTGAGAGTGGTTATAAGTATAATTTTAATTATAATGGGACAAAGGTTGAAATAAAATGGCATTCACCACAGCTTAACCTGAGCAGCAAGCTTTCTCCATCTGAGCTTGCTACAAGCAATTCCTATAACGGATGGAGCGCACAAATTAAAATAGGAAGAAAGTATTTGGGTACTGACGGGAATATGTATAGAAATAATCAGCAAAATATTACCCATATACCAGTTGATCTTGGGAGGTAAACAATGAATTTGAATGAAATTAAACAGTTGCCTGATATTATGTCTAAAGAACAGTTAGAGTCCTATATTATTCAATATTTAGACTCCATTGAAAATTTAGAGAAGATAAATATTCTTGAAACGTTGGAATGTTTTTCAGAATTTGCTGACAGGAAGACTTATACTTACGAATTGTTAAGTGATTCGTTGAGAAAAAGATTAGACAGCTTTGTCCAGAAAATATGGGATGATACATCTTCAGAGTTAGTAGATGTATATTCTTCAGTTGTTGTCAATCTGAACTTAAAAAGTAGCTATAACTTGATGAAAGAATCTTTAAACAAGGATTTGGATGAAGATGTAAGGGAAATCATCGAGGAAACTGTAAATGAAATTGGTGAAGATATAGAGGTTCCATTTAAAATGAACTAATATGTGAGTTCAGAGCTAGATATACATGATATCAGACGATGTTGATTTGCCCCCAAGCTTGCTCCTTAAACATAGAGAGTGAGCTTTTTTTAGTTGTCCAATCAGAATAAAGGGGGATGATATTTGCATACACCCTGCTTCAAACGAAGGTGCGTCAAATTTAACTCACCATGCTCCAATATCCACCGTGACAAATTCTTATGCTTGGGTAGGCGATCAGCGCGCGCGACAAAATGGCGAACGGTCAATGAAAGATGTAGCAAAATCAATTGGAGAGACCCAACGTACTATCTAAAAGATATTGCTGAAAGCATTGGAGAAAATGAATAGAGTAGGTTCAATTAGAGCCAAATAATACGACTCAAATTTTTCTTCATTATATACATTTCATACATTTCTAATATTCTCATGCCGATGCACACGCATAGCTCCTGATTGTAAAAAATTAGATCATTTCAATTTACTGTTGACAGATATATTCCCATGATATACTATGGGCATATCAACCAGAGCGTAACAGGCTTCAGTTGGAATCACAAAGAAAAGGAGATGCACCAGTGAGGCAAAGGTGAAACGGGATCAAAGGGAATAAAAGTTAAGTAGTTGACAATACATATTGCATTACCACGAATACAATTAACACAGCAGATTTAAAACACAGTAAGTAAATGAGATGAATACTAGATTGGATAGTTGGAATAAAATTATTTTTAGGATTGGCAACTTAATATTATTTTATTCGCTCTATCTGAAATGGATCGTTAAGTTTATTTGTTGTGCGATCTTTGAAAACTGAAAAACAACGGAAGTGGTCTATATTTCTAAAGATACAACTGTCATTCATTCGCGCACACTATCTCTTTACCTTCAGTTAAAGGGATTTATGTTGGTTGCGATTGGTGATGATTTGAAGAGTGACAGGAATGTTTATTTGTTTTGCTCTAGTGAACGCTTACAAAAGGCAATGGCAGATTATAAAACCGATCATGAGTTTCATGAGTATGCCAGCAGAATGCCAGTAAGGGGCTAAACCAATACATTCCAATCATTCTATTCCAAATTTTGTTGATGTTTATGGCGAGAAGTATACAAATAAAATTTTAAATATGAAACGGAGGATATTAGAAGGGGAAACTGACCCGAATACGTTTGTAGTTATTGATTTAGAGGCTTCACTCGGTAAATCGGTGGAAACAAATAAGATTTTGAGGGAATACATAGAGTCCTACCAGTTTACAGGTATCAATTATGGGAAGCAATACAGGAAGTTTCTGTTAGTAAAACGCTTCGCCAAAGATGTTGAAGATTCTAGTCAGTACATAGGTGAAAATGTAGACAGGTTGTACCAAGGATTTGGAGACAGTAACGAACGGATTATAGGCAAAGATCAGCATATCATTGGGATTACCTCTGATAATTGGAGTTATTATAGGCAGAATCTTGAGGTTGTATGTGATTGTGATGTTCTCATTATTTACGCATTCACGCTATAAAATGCTGTGTAAAGATGATGAACTAAGACGTTGGTTCACAGAGGGCAGACACACACAAATCATAGACGAACGCATTGACTTCGATATTGTCAGTTTCAGTAGGTCGGAGTATAACAAATTATTTTCTGTTTTACCGCATACTCTTCATCCCTTGTTGTATGATGCAGTCAGTGGTTTGCTTGATCAGATTAATGAATGTGAACGAATGAAGACAAGTGAAGGGAAAAAGCTCTCAAGCAGGGGAATTATCAAGTGTCATCCCAAAATAGATAGCTTGGAGCCTGTCTATGAGTTGTGTAATGTTATAAACAAAAACAAAGCAGAGATTATCCGTGACAAATCATTACCAGTCTATAATAATCTCAAAGGCATTGTGCAACAACTGGAATTATTTTATAAAAACACATGCTATTACAATTATCATTCGCTTAGTACATATAACAGAAAGCACAGATTGTTTTGTCTAGCCAACAATGTAATACTAGACGCTAACGGGCAGATAGATCACCTATACAGTGTGAAGAACGGGAATATCAAATTTATTTTGGATAAACAATCCAAGCTTATTGACCATTCAGGCTCAACGATAACGCACATTAAATTCAGCACCAGCAAAACCAGCATTCATAAGAAGCTGAACACTGAGACAGGCAACAATGGCTATTTCGAGAAAGTATCAAATTTCATTAAGCGTAACTTTAAGCTTGATAAACGCTATTTGATTGTCTTACATAAGGAGTTCGTGTTATCTGCTAACGGTGATGAAGGTGATTTTATTCGTCAACTCAGACAAATTGGATTCATGGATATTGCCATAGGGGATGAATATAATGGCGAATCTATATCGGTTAACTGGTATGGGAATCTGATAGGTAAGAACAAATGGCGCGACTTCGATTGCTGTTACTTGTTTGGTACGCCTAATTCACGGTTTGAAGCCCATGTCATACATTTATGCCAATACACGGATAGGCATGATTGGAGAATTGGATTAGGTGTTGTTAAGAACGGGAAAACTAAATCTTTCAAAAATGCTGACCTAGAGAAAATTAGGCAATCCACAATCATATCTGATATGTATCAGACAGTGAAACGGGTACAACGCAATCCCAAACCTCAAGCAGAAATATTTATAGTGACAAATGAAGAAGAGGTTTTTAGAGGGGTAACCAAGCAATTAAAAAAAGTAAAAATCGGTGAACCTATCCTATTAGCTGTAGATGATTTTGTTAGCAGACATGAATTAAACGGTGCTTCAGGATCATCAAATGAAGATACAATGACAGAAATGATTGTCGATTGGTTACTTAAACAGCCGCCGGGAACATATCCAAAGAAAGATATAGCCAAGCAACTCAATATTAACAGTAAACACTTTGCGAGGTACTTTAGTAAAGATTTGATTCTCGTCCAAACGTACATAAGAGCAAAACAGATTCGGATTGAATATCGTTCCATCGTCAAGCTGTGATCTTTCAACTACTTCTGCAACAGAAGGATTTAAAGAAAAACTTTTTAAACCTTGTCTCTCCTCATACGAGGATATACTAATTGGGATTCTTGAACTTGATCGAATACTAAATTATCTAATCTATCCAATCTCTCTATATATAATATATAGAAAAATGGGGATATTGACAAAAAACTCCATGTTTATCTATGTTTTTTGCATATTTATTTTTATGAGTTATAGTCAAAAACATGCCCTATTCGGCTATTTTTCAATCAAACTTTTGATTACAATGGGGAGATTGGTGAGATGTAAAATTGTTTAATTATCTGAGTCGTTTGATTTGGATAAGGTTCACAGTGTATGAGATGAACAACATAGCGTATGCTGTGGGGTAAATGTTTGAACACGACCCGATAAGGGGAGTTTTCTAATCGTTACCCGTTGCAGAAGTAGCAAATAGATTGATTGAATCAAGTGATTAGATATATATCTAATTTTAGTGTAAAGATGTGGAGAATAAAAAAATGTGACATACCTTAACGATTTACAGCCTTTGTCATAAACTTAAAGTAGGAGCCAATACAAATAGCTCAGAATTACACCAATACATATAAAAAAGGGAGAAACTACGAGATGAATAAATTCAATGAGGTTTTTGATAATGCTGAAAAAGTGATTGAAAAGGGTGTCGATTTGATATGCAGTTCTCATTTTAAGACAAAGGAGAGTCAGCAGATGATTAGGGAATATGTAGAGGAGGTCAAAAATACCATTCAAGCTATGATAAGAGCGCATGTTAGTGATATTGAAAAAATAACCAATGACACCACTAAAAAGCTAGATTCAATGCGCTCCAGTCTTGACATGGTTAGTTTAGAACTCAGAGAAATTCAAGGTGTACATTCGCAAACCATTGTTCATTGAACGAGGTAGCATGAAAGGGGGGGGGATGTCGATTGAGCGTATAGAATGGTTGCGAGTCGAATTGGAACGTGAAAGAGAACAAATAAAATTGGCATTTTACCATTAGTGGTTGTATTAAAAATCTACCAGCAGAGTGAGCATGTACATAAAAGTAGCTTCATACAGGCGTAAACGTTGTTTTAAGGCGTATATGATGAAGGGAAGGACTATAAATTTAGAAGCTAAGAAGACAAGCTAGACTCTATACATAAGAAGTTGAGAAATAGCGTGGCAAGATTTATGAAGCAGTTAAACAAGGAATGGAATAGGACAAATTAAAACATACATAGGAGTATTTTGAGGTGAGCGTGATGGCTAAAACGATGGAGAGCGGAAAAGTTATGATTGGTGTGACGGATATTATGCGTAAGATGGGAATCGGACGAGATAAGGCATATGAGCTAATTAAATCCAAGCAATTTTACACCATAAAATTAGGAACCAGATATCTGGTGCATGAAGAAGTATTTGAAGACTGGATGAAAGGTCGGCTATAGCGAATTACAAGTAGGTTATAGGGAGGCTCCATGTGGTATGATTACTTTTAGTCACATGCTTGGCCTCCTTTCTTATTGTCACAAGAAGGGAGTTTTATATGGCAGAACCTTTTGTAAATGAGAAGACAAAAAAATGGGATTTTGTTTTTGATTATTATGATGAAACGGGCAAGAGACGTCAAATCCGCAGAAAAGGCTTTAAGACTAAACGTGAAGCAAATGACAAGATGGTTGGGCTTCAGAATGATGTGAAAAATAAAGAATATATCAGGAAAGATAACACTACACTCAATGAGTTTATGGATTACTGGCTGGATAACATCCGGGTTCATGAATGTGGCGAAACAACGCTTTACAATAACAAGTTGTATTTCAAAAATCATATTAAGCCTAAATTCGGAAAAATAAAGTTGCAATATTTTGATTTATTGAAATGCCAAGATTTCGTGAATGAGTTGCACAAGAAGAATTTTGCGAGGAATACGATAGATCGCATTACAACCATGGTCAAAAAAGTATTTGATAAGGCAATTGAATATGGCTTCATTAAAGAAAATCCCATGCGAAAAGTGACACTTCCCAAGCGAATTAAAAAAGAATTGTCTATTTGGACGCTGGAGCAAGTGAATCATTTTCTCCAATTTACCAAAGAAGATCGTTATCATTGTGTTTATGGACTCGCTTTATTAGCAGGAATGCGGCAAGGGGAGATTTTAGGATTAAGATGGAAGGATATTGATTTTGAATCAAAGACAATTACCATTAGACAAACGCTTGCTCATTATGGAACTCGGATCAAATCTGGAGCTAAAACCAACGCCGGGGAACGTAAAATATCTATACCTAATCAACTGATTGCAATTCTTAAAGAACAGCGTAGGCTACATGAAGCTTACAAAGTGAAGTGGAAAAGAGAGTTTGGAGACGGTTTTGTCGATATGGATATTGTCATTTTCAATTTAAAAAATGGTAAAACGGTGTTCCCTGCTAATTTGTCCAAGGTTTATAAAAGGGATGTTTTAAGTGCCAAGCTCCCACATATTCGTTTTCATGATATGAGGCACACCCATGCGACAATGCTGTTGGAAAAGAAAATGAATGTCAAAGTGATTTCAGAGAGATTAGGTCACAGTAAGATATCTGTCACGCTGGATACGTACAGTCATGTGCTTCCCAGTATGCAACAAGAGGTAGCTGATGAGCTTGAGCAGATGATCATGTTGTGATTCTTGTGACCTTTTTGTGACCTCAAATGATTTGTTGCTTAAAAACTGTTGATATAAAAGGCTTTTCTGATGGTTCACATCATGTGCGGCGCACTGGATGTCGGATTGCTGAATGAACGGCTGGGAGATCGGAAAATTCTTGCCGCACGAGCTGTGGGTGTAAAAACGCTGCGCGAATTGTTGGAAGCGCCCATGGAGTCGGTGACGACGGAAGCGGAGCAGCTAGGGATTAAGCCGGGTATGCCGGGGTATGAGGCGCTTTTGAAGCTGGTCTAAGTGGTAGGGCTTTTGCTCTACGAAGGTAGAAAAACGTGAAAAACCGGGGCAACTTCGCTCCGGTTTTTTCAATAGAAAAGTTACATTTTATCAAGTACAACGATTCAACCTTCATGGCATGGATGCCATCCCAGACTTCCTCGGCTGTGAACAAATTCAGTATCACGATGGATTCGGGCAGCAGTCGCTGATCCAGCATTGGGACAAGTGGTCACCTTTCCACACCAGCGACGAGAGAGCCTGACCAGGCACTATTACTTCATTGGAAGCTCCAATCGCAGATTCTTTATTTTCACTCATATCCATTAAGCTCCTTTAATTGAGGCAGCCGTTGCTGTCTGAATAATATCTCCCAATTCACGAATCGAATGCACCTCACGATTGCGTAGAACCAAGGCTTTCCCGATAGATAGCGCCAGTCTTTCCGCTGCTTCCTTGATCGCAGGATTGGCAATCGTGTCTATATCGGCCACATGCGACAAGCTGATGATGCGACGGATGACTTTGCAGCCTGCAAAGCCAATCGTATCTTGCAGCACTTTCTGGAGGTACAAGTCCTGATATCCCGGTGTGCGGGCCATGTGGTCAGTAACATGCTCGTCCCACAGTTTGCGGAACCCGCTTTCATACCGCTCCCATACCTGAATGGCAGTCTCTAAAAGCCAGGCACGCCGTTGCTGCATAGCTGTCTCGCCAGTAGTCCATCCGGGCTGTGCTGCGTAGTTCAACAGCAGATTGGCAATCACCGCTCCGATATCAAAGCCCATCGGTCCGTAATAGGCAAATTCGGGATCAATGACTTTAGTGGACTCCGCTGTTACAAAAATACTGCCCGTATGAAGATCGCCATGCAGTAGCGCTTCTGTTCGCGTCAGAAATTTCTCGCGCAGCAAAGCTACTTCCAGGTGAATGGCCTGATCTGTACGAAGCGCCTCAGCCTCGTCTTCGATGTACGAACCGTAGTTGTTATTGTCTGAAAACCGATAAGGCTCGTCCAAAATAAGATCCTCGGTGATTTTACAAAGATCCGGGTTGATAAAGCGCTTGACCAGCTCTTTTTTGTCCTGCTGATTCATGCCCAGATCCGAGGTGAAAAAGAGCGTACGCGCCAGAAATTCTCCAATATGGTCAGCGAAATGCGGATATGTGTTTCCTTCGATTAATCCTTTGCGCATGATTGTGTATGAGCTTAGATCCTCCATCACAGTCAAGGCGAGTTCATCGTCATAGCCGAGCACTGCAGGAACCAGCTCAGGGCAAATGTGGTGCTCCTGCTGAAGTGCCTCGCGTTCAATACGGGCACGATCCAGTGACAGCGGCCAGGATTCACCCACAATTTTCACATAGGGAAGCGCCTGTTTGGCAATGATACTCTTGTCAGATTCAGAATCCGTAATATGAAAAACCAAATTCAGGTTACCATCACCGATTTCTCGGCATTCCAGACGGGCGTCCTGACTAAAAAATCCGGGGATACCCTTCACGAATTCAATTGCTTCTTCTGTCGTTAAAGGATGATATTGGGACAACGAAGTCACCTCCATAAAATGTGCTTAAGTCGATTTCCAAAGATACTAAAAGATTAAACCAACCATTTTGCTTGGATAGAGCCAAGTATAACGAAAAACGCTTGAATTTTGTACATTTTTTTTTACGAAACGCCGGAAGAGTACTCAGGAACTCTGTTGTTTTGTTTCGTCTCTATACTGGAAGGGTAAATAATAAACAGTCGTCCGGCAGCGAACTGGCGTCTTCCTGTTAGAAGGACGGTGGATGAATACGTAAACGTTCCTGAATGATCAATTTGATGAAAAAGGAAGGGATTTATCATGGCTAAAACAACAAGCAACTCGAAAAATACGCAAACGAAATCGGTGGAAGAACTGTTAAACCGTCAGGTGGCTAACCTGAATGTGCTATATGTGAAGATTCATAACTATCACTGGTATGTGAAAGGCTCCAACTTTTTTACACTCCATGTCAAATTTGAAGAGCTATATAATGAAATTACGCTAAAAATGGACGAGATCGCTGAACGCCTGTTGGCGCTGAAAGGTTCTCCTTCCGCAACGTTAAAAGAATATCTGGAGATGTCCTCAATTCACGAAGCAAGTGGTAATGAGGATGCGCCGAAAATGGTACAAACGCTGATTGAGGACTTTGCCACCGTCTGTGAGGAATTTCAGGAAGGGATTGAATTGGCAGAAAGTACTTCTGATCAGCCAACCGCAGATTTGCTGATTGGTTATAAGGCGGATCTGGAAAAACATATGTGGATGCTTCGCTCTTATCTGGGCTAACCACAATGATGCTGAAAGCTTAATTCTGACAGTTAAATTCCTATCCCGATAGAAGTGGGATCGTGTTTTGAAATAAGCGCTACACATGTAAAAACGCTACTGACATCATGTTGTCGGTAGCGTTTTTATGGCTGAAAAAGACAATTTACAGCATTTTAATGTTTTTTCATAGATAGGGTACGATTATGATGGGATATGCGGTAATGATGAAGAATTAAGCTATAATAAAAAAGTTAGGAAGCAGAAAATCACGGTAAAAGTGTTGAGTAGTATGAATATTTTATGAAGAAAGTCTGATAACGTGTGTCTGTTGGTTGCACCCTTGAAGATATTTATTATAAAATAACTTGAGAATCATTGAGAATCAGTTTAGAATGATTATAAATAAATTTTTAAATATTTCGCTTGCTTGAAATCAGGGGGCTCCCCTGTTAAATATACTTTCTGATTTCGACACCACACTACAAATTTTGGAGGGTATTCTGAATATGGCTACAAACTTTAAGATTGAAGGTCTCAAAGCGACCATTGAAGGCAAGGAAATTCTGAAAGGCATCAACCTCGAAATGAAGGGCGGAGAAATCCATGCCATCATGGGTCCTAACGGAACGGGTAAAAGTACATTGGCTTCTGCTTTGATGGGGCATCCTAAATATGAAGTCACGGATGGCAAAGTAACTTTGGACGGAGAAGACGTTCTGGACATGGAAGTGGATGAGCGCGCACGTGCAGGATTGTTCCTAGCTATGCAGTATCCAAGTGAAATTGCAGGGGTAACCAACTCCGACTTTTTGCGTAGTGCAATTAACGCACGCCGTGAAGAAGGACAGGAAATTTCTCTGATTAAATTTATCCGCCAAATGGAAAGCAAAATGAAGGAACTCGAAATGAATCCTGAGTTTGCTCACCGTTACCTGAATGAAGGTTTCTCCGGTGGTGAGAAAAAACGGAATGAAATTTTGCAAATGATGATGATCGATCCGAAAATCGTCATTCTTGACGAAATCGACTCTGGTCTGGATATTGACGCGTTGAGAATCGTGGCTAGCGGTGTTAATGCTATGCGTTCCGAAGAACGCGGTTTCCTCATCATTACTCACTACCAGCGTCTGTTGAATTACGTTAAGCCTGATTTTGTACATGTTATGATGCAAGGACGCATCGTTAAATCCGGTGGACCTGAGCTGGCTGAGCGTCTGGAAGCGGACGGTTACGACTGGATCAAGGAAGAACTGGGCATCGTTGATGAAACTGTAGGACAAGAGGCGTAAGCCGGAAGCGAGGAGGAAAACTAATGAGTACACAAACAATCCTTCCGGTAGATTCCGAGCAACTGCGTGTTCTGTCCGAACGTAACGGCGAGCCGTCATGGCTGACCGCAGACAGACAAAAAGCACTTGAGCTTGCAGGCAAACTGGAGCTTCCGGTATTTGAAAAAACCAAAATCGAACGTTGGAATCTCAACGATTACGGTCAACATAAAAACAGCGAGGCGATTGCATCGGTGGGGCAGGTTCCCGCAGCGATTGCCGATCTGGTAAAAGAGCAGCAGGAGGGCGGTCTGATTATCCAGCGCAACTCCGGCGCGGTATATGTGAAGCTGAGCGAGGAACTGGCTGCGCAAGGCGTTATTTTCACGGATCTGCAAACGGCGGTTAAGGAGCATGGTGATTTAGTTAAAGCTCATCTGAACACGGTTATTAAGACGGATGAAAATTCATTGTCCGCACTGCACGCAGCGATCTGGAACGGTGGAGTATTCGCTTATGTGCCGAAGAATGTGGAGTTAAATGTTCCGCTCCAGGCTGTTTTCCTGACAGATGATGCGACAGCGACGTTTGCACCTCACGTACTGCTCATTGCTGAAAGCAATAGCTCCGTAACGTACGTAGACAACTATGTATCTGCGGATTTGGCAACACCTGTTCTTCATAACGGTGCGGTAGAAGTTGTTGCAAATGCAGGAGCCAAGGTGCGCTATGCAACGGTGCATCAGCTTGGAGAGCAAGTAACGGATATTTCCATCCGCCGTGCTGCGTTGGGTAATGACGCAGCTATCGAATGGATTGTCGGAGAAATGAACTACGGCAATACAGCGAGCAATACGATGTCCGTGCTGAAAGGCAATGGCTCCAACTCGGATGCCAAGATTATTGCTGTTGGTTCCGGCTCACAAAAGCTGAACTATACGACACAAGCACAGCATTTTGGTAAAAATTCCGCCAGTCAGATGATTACGCGCGCAGTGATGCGTGAAGAAGCGTCTTCCATCATTAACGGAATTACAAAAATTGAAAAAGGTGCTACCAAAGCAGACGGCCAGCAAACAGAACGTGTTCTGATGCTCAGCCCGAAAGCGCGTGGTGACGCTAACCCGATCCTGCTGATTGATGAGGATGATGTAACGGCAGGTCACGCAGCATCGGTTGGTCAGGTGAACCGTGAACAAGTGTATTACTTGATGTCCCGTGGGATTAGCCGTGCAGAAGCTGAACGTCTGATTATTTATGGCTTCCTGGCACCTGTCGTTTCTGAAATTCCGCTCGAAGGACTTCAACAGCAGCTGCAAAGCCTTGTTGAAAGGAAGTTAGGCCAATGAATACTGCATTGATCCGTGAACAATTCCCGATTTTACATCAGGAGATTAACGGTCATCCGCTGGTTTATTTGGATAATGCGGCCACTTCGCAAAAACCGCTGGCGGTCATCGAGGCGATCAAGCACTACTACGAATATGATAATTCGAATGTTCACCGTGGTGTGCATACCTTGGGTAGCCGCGCAACGGATGCTTATGAAGGTGCGCGGGAGAAGGTAGCCCGCTTTCTGAATGCAAAGCGCAGTCAGGAAATTATTTTTACAAGAGGAACAACAACGGCGCTGAATCTGGTCGCTTCTTCCTATGGTAGAGCCAACTGTCAGGAAGGTGATGAGATTGTCATCACACAGATGGAGCATCACAGTAATCTGATTCCGTGGCAACAGGTAGCCAAAGCCACAGGCGCGACTTTAAAATATATTCCACTTCAAGAGGATGGTAGCGTTGATCTTGCTGATGTGGAGAATACCATTACAGAAAACACGAAAATTGTAGCGATTGCGCATGTCTCCAATGTGCTTGGTGTTGTGAACCCTGTCAAAGAGATTGCAGCTATTGCGCATCGCAAAGGCGCAGTCATCGTTATAGACGGTGCACAAAGCACACCACATATGAAAGTAGACGTGCAAGACATCGATGCTGACTTTTATGCTTTTTCTGGTCACAAAATGTGTGGTCCTACAGGGATCGGGGCATTATACGGCAAAAAGGCGCTGTTGGAAAACATGGAGCCGATTGAGTTCGGCGGGGAAATGATCGACGATGTGGGATTGTATGAATCCACATGGAAGGAGCTGCCTTGGAAATTCGAAGGCGGAACCCCGATCATTGCCGGAGCTGTTGGTTTGGGAGCTGCCATTGATTTTCTGGAAAGCATCGGGCTGGACGCTATTGCACAGCATGAAAGCCGTCTGGCCAACTATGCTCTCAAACGTCTTCGCGAAGTGGAAGGCTTGACGATTTACGGTCCTGCTGAACGTCATGTGGGACTCGTAACATTCAATCTGGATGATGTGCATCCGCATGATGTAGCGACCGTGCTGGATAGTAAAGGGGTGGCTGTACGTGCAGGCCATCACTGCTGCCAGCCATTGATGCGCTGGTTGAAAGCCAGTGCAACGGCGCGAGCCAGCTTTTACCTCTATAACACAGAAG
This sequence comes from Paenibacillus maysiensis, assembly GCF_000520815.1. Taxonomy (GTDB): domain Bacteria; phylum Bacillota; class Bacilli; order Paenibacillales; family Paenibacillaceae; genus Paenibacillus; species Paenibacillus maysiensis. The sequence goes on from NZ_ASRY01000281.1 coordinate 16,799, forward strand.
AGGAAGTCGACGTTTTGATCAGCGCCTTAATCCAAACAAAGGAGTATTTTGGCGATGCAACTTGATGACTTGTACCGACGTGTAATTATGGATCATTATAAAAATCCGCGGAATCGCGGACGTTTTGAGGATGACGTGGTCACGGTGGATTTGAACAATCCTACGTGTGGTGACCGGATTTCTCTTCAACTCAAGACGAAGGACGGCGTTGTCGAGGATGCCCGTTTTACAGGGGAAGGCTGCTCAATCAGCATGTCCTCCGCTTCAATGATGACAGAGGCGGTTAAGGGAAAAACGATTGATCAGGCGCTGGATATGGCGAATCGCTTCTCTTCTCTGATGAAGGGTGAAGCCGCCGAATTCGACGATTATGAAGAACTGGAAGCTTTGTCAGGTGTCAATAAGTTCCCGGCCCGTATCAAATGTGCGACTTTGGCCTGGAACGCGCTGCGCAAAGGAATTGATGAAGAACAATAATTTAACTAGAATAGAGGAGGTTTGAGAAACATGGCCAAGAAAGCGCCGGAAATGGAAGAGTATAAATATGGCTTTCGCGACGAGCACAAATCCATTTTCCAAACAGGTAAGGGTCTCACTCCGGAAATCGTAAAGGAAATATCCAAAATTAAGGATGAGCCAGAATGGATGCTGGAATTCCGTCTGAAAGCACTAAAGCAGTTTGAAAAAATGCCTATGCCAAACTGGGGCGGAGATATGAGTGAGCTGGATTTCGACGATATCCAGTACTATGTAAGACCTTCCGAGAAGCAAGGAAAAACATGGGAAGAGGTTCCTACGGAAATTAAGGAAACCTTTGATAAACTGGGGATTCCTGAGGCGGAGCAAAAGTTTCTGGCTGGTGTATCCGCACAGTATGAATCCGAGGTTGTTTACCATAGCATGCAAAAGGATCTGGAAGATCAGGGCGTTATTTTCATGGACACCGATACGGCGCTGCGTGAGCATCCTGAAATTCTGAAAGAGTATTTTGCAACAGTTGTACCTCCTGCGGACAACAAGTTTGCAGCACTGAACAGTGCGGTATGGTCAGGCGGAAGCTTTATCTATGTGCCGAAGGGTGTAAAATGTGAAGTTCCATTGCAGGCTTACTTCCGTATTAACTCGGAAAATATGGGACAATTCGAGCGTACACTTATTATTGCCGACGAAGACAGCTTCGTTCATTATGTAGAAGGCTGTACGGCTCCGATTTACAGCACGAACTCGCTGCATAGCGCAGTGGTGGAAATCATTTGTAAGAAAAACGCACGCGTTCGTTACACAACGATCCAAAACTGGGCACCAAACATCTTTAACCTGGTGACCAAACGTGCGGTTGCAGAAGAAAATGCAACGATGGAATGGGTCGATGGTAACATTGGTTCCAAGCTGACGATGAAATACCCGGCAGTTGTGCTGAAAGGCCGTGGAGCTAAAGGTATGGTCTTGTCCATTGCAGTTGCAGGCAAAGGTCAGCATCAGGATGCAGGGGCGAAAATGATCCATTTGGCACCAGATACGACATCGACGATTGTATCCAAGTCGATCAGTAAGCATGGCGGTAAAGTAACGTATCGCGGACTGGCTTCATTCGGTCGTCAGGCTCAAGGGGCAAAATCGAATATCAAGTGCGATACGTTGATTTTGGATAACCAGTCGACCTCCGATACGATTCCTTATAATGAAATCATGAACGACGACATTACGCTGGAGCACGAAGCGACGGTTTCCAAGGTATCGGAGGATCAGTTGTTCTATCTGATGAGCCGCGGCCTGACCGAAGCGGAAGCGACACAAATGATCGTTATGGGCTTTATCGAACCGTTCACCAAAGAACTGCCGATGGAGTACGCGGTAGAAATGAACCGTTTGATCAAGTTCGAAATGGAAGGCAGTATCGGTTAAAACGTTATAAACGTTGTTGCATCAAGGTTTATGATATGATTTCAAGGGGTTAAAGACGGGTCGTGCCGATTTTGTGCCGACTCGGATTCCCTGCTAGTGTAAGAGGCGAACTTTTTAAGTTCGTCTTCTTCTATTTTTTTCGTAATGTCTAGGTAGGTGTCGACAGTTGTCTTAATTGTCTTATGTCCTAATCGTTGCGATACAAATATAATACTGGCCCCGGATTCCAATAAAAGCACAGCGTGAGTATGTCTAAATCCGTGAGTCCCCTTGTATCCTACGCCAGCCCCTTCACAATATCTTTCAATTGAATCACGAGCGGTGGATCATCATTCAGTGCTATCGTTCGATAAGAAGAAGTGTTTTTTAAAGTTGTTAATTTTAGCTTGTTTTTATTATCCCTACGTGTTTGACGTTAACTGTCAGTTTCCCGTTTTTTATATCTGTCCATTTGACGGCTAAGGCCTCGCTAATCCGTAGTCCTGTCTGACTTAGAAAGTACATAAGCAATGCGACAACATATGCGATACTTCGATATGACCCTCCAATTAGTATAGAGAAGATTTAAATACTATGGAGGTGTCCTATGATAAAAGGAATCGCAAAAGGATTAATTGTATTTTTACTGGCAGCTATCTTTTCCGTACAAGGAGCATATGCCGAACCTGTTTCGAGAAGTGTACAAGCAGCAGCTGGGTATACGTTGGAGTTTCCGAGTTCACGTTATCCAGAAAATGGGAGAACATATCAAAGATGCAATAGCAGCCGGACATTCTGCTGTATGTACTATTGACCGGGACGGGGCTTAGGAAAACCGAAAGGAATCCTTAAAGGGAGTTCCAATAAAAAAAGGATATGACCGCGACGAATGGCCAATCGCAATGTGTACAGAAGGCGGTGAGGGAGCAGATATCAAATACATAAGTCCGAAGGATAACCGTGGAGCTGGTAGTTGGGTAGGTCATAAGCTGGATGACTATCCGGACGGGACCCGAGTAGAATTTATAATTAAATAACGGATAAAGATTCTATCTGCAATTTCTGATAGAATCTTTTTTTAGCAGGACAAGCTTTCCCTTACTTCGACATGCGATTAATTATATATTAATTACGTAAATAAAATAAAAAGGAGAGTTTGAAATGAGTGTAAATGCATTAACAAAAAAAATCATGTTAAGTTCTGCAACTGCAACCCTGCTATTTTCTGTTGTGTCTCCATTTTCCGCTTCTGCTGCAAGTACATCTGTGACTTCTTCTACATATAACGAATCCGTCAATCAACCAGAAGGTGTTGTGCCACCAGTAATTAACGGTACTGATCCAAGTCTTAATGGAGATGTAACGACACAAGGTAAAGTCTCTTGGACAATTAAAGGAATAAAGGCGGCTCTTAAATCACAGGCAAGCAAAATTGATAATGTTATAAAAACGACGATTGAATGGCTGCCCGTAAGTGATAGTGTTAAAAAGAATCTTGTTAATATTGTCAAAGTCGATGCGCTAATAAAGGCTTTAGATGTGGTCACAGATTTCAGTGGTAGTATTGAAGATGCGCTATCACAGGCTATGCAGTATTTAGGTGTAGCGGGATGGTTAGCTGATATTATCGCTAGAGCTATCGGCGCTCTATTCCTTTAATAACTGTGATTAACAACGACGAGTGACGGAGGAAGAATGAAAAGAAAGTGGTATTTAAGGCCAATGGTCATAATTTTAATGATCATCATAACCCCACCGATAGGCTATTTGAATGTATTCTTAAATAGGAAGAAATTTGAACCGTCTGAACGCTTAGGCTACTTAGCGATAGCTACAGTATTTGCTGCCCTATGGCTAACAAAATTTCTACCGAATTCATGGCGAATTCCCGCTATAATAGTTGTTGCACTTATTGGGCTATTCATATTCAGAAAAAAATAAATAGTCGAGTAATAAAACAAGCTCTGCTAAACTTAATTGGTCGGTAGAGCTTGTTTTATTTGCGCGCATCCTTTGCGATGCGAGTTCCTTGATGCAGCCCCAAATTGTGTGCGTCTGCTAAATAACTTCTCAGCAAACTCACATCATTTTCGCGGGACAGGTCTATGGTCATTATTCCATGTTTGCGGTGCAGATCCAACATGGACTTTAACAGATTATCAAATTCGGCGCTCATACCCGATCCCTCCAGACCTTTACCGCGACATACACCGAGACGACCAAGGCCGCAATGCTAACAACCATCGTTATACTCTCCATACAATTACCTCCTATAGAGGGGCCTCAGCCCCTTCTTTATTTTACTCTGACCCAGCCTTCTTATCGCATTCAGCTTTTGCACGCTCTATGCCGAGATTTGGTCCCGGCCCTTCCCCAATGATTATACATACTTCGCCGTGGGTGATAGTGTCATGGATAACTTCATAGTACGCACTTCGCTTGCCCTGTACTCTTCTGATCCAGTAGTCACCGTTTTGATACAGGATATCTTCTTCTGTCATCATTCTGCATCCCTCCCGCGTAGGCTCGCCAGCAGATTGTTTATATAAATCCGATATGTTATGATTGGGTATAGAAGGCGCTGTGTAAGCCGCCCTCTACCAAGGAGTCCTTAACGTCTGCGTGGGCCGCGTCGGTTTTTGGTTCCTTTTTTCTTTGTCTTCTTACGCAAAATCGAAAACTAAGCTTGCCGGATGGTTGATGCTTGTGAGCGGTATTGCTGGGTTCATAAGCATTTCATTATTTTACTTCCAGGTGTGTTGCTTATTATTGCTGGATTCATGGGAATATTCAGCAAGAAGAAGACAAACCAACAAAACGCAGCGGTATAAAAAAAGTGACCTTGGGATATAACTCCGAGATCACTTTTTTCGTTCAAGCAGATTAAAACCCAGATTGCTCCGGGGCTCTTTATGCATTACTTCTTCTTTTCAGTAATTTTAAGACCGACTTTTTCTTTTGCTTCCATTAGTTTAAGAATACCTTGCATTGTGTCCTGATCTGCTAATTTGATATTCTCTTCGAAGTCATTCATATAACTAGGTTTTTGTTCATCAAGATATGAGAGTACTGAATTAAATGCTTCACTTTTCGAGTAATAGGCAGTTGCCAAGTGTCTTTTGGATTGTTCAAGAAGATCTTTAACCTCAGAAGGCAAAGCATTTGGAACTTCAAGCTCATTATATTGTGACATTAACGATAAAGCTGTATCTTTTGCGTCCTTAGTTGATCCATATACCGTCAACACGTCAGTCTTACCTTTACCTAAGGAATCCATGTCTGATTTGTATTTATTGAATACAGTTGATCCACTGTTCTCAACACTAAAAAATGTTTTCTCAAAATTAATAACCAGTTGCTGCTTCATTTTTTTATCTGCTGCTTCTTTCTTAGGATCAGAAACAGCGACAGGCGTTTCAATTTTCTTTTCTGGTGTGGATTTCTGCGTGGCATCTGCCGGAGTGAATTGCTTTGTACCCGTATCACTAGCGTTCTTATTCTCTTCTTTATCTTTACCCATATTACCTATTCCGCTAATCACAATAACAATAATGACCCAAAACCACCACTTCTTATAAACAGGTTTCTTCAAGCTTTTTTTCTCCCCCTAATGGATCAGTAATATACTCCATATATAGTCTATCAGGCCTAGGAATATTTTTCTAATTAAATCAATCTATTTGAGTTTAGTCTTGAATTGCCGTCACGACTCCATTCTCAAGATAGATATACTTGTAATGTTCATAGACCCATTGTTCATTTACTCCATATAAAGTTGTGGTTTTGTTTACGCGTTTTGGCAGTCCCCATTTTGAATCCAATACTTCCTGTTCGGTCATACCGATTTGGGGAATAAGTTTTTCAGGTGGAATATCATCGTAATCTCCGATCTTTGTATATGTTCTGGAACCAAAGTAGGGGTCCTCATCCTTTTCGATTAGTTTATCGTTTTTGAGATAATATATTGTACCGATATCGTCATGCAATTCTTTCCCTACGATGGTCGTTGACCAGGTGTAGGTACTTTCATCTTGCAAGCCAGAAGATGACACTTGGGTTACTTCACGGTAGAGGAGTTTCATTATATGGGAAAACATCAAATTGAAATACCGTGGGAAGTCGAAAAGGAGAATTTCGAAATTTTCATTCGGTTTGTGATCCATGTATACCAAATAAAGACTCCTGTTCAAGTTGAGGCTATATCACCTTCAGACTCTTACAATTTTTTGATTACAAGTTAGAGATGGTAATAGTTTTCGGAGGACCCCAAGAACATATTTACGTTAATTACGTATTTATAATAGAAGAAACTCGTCGTTAATTTGTATTAGTTGAATAAAAAAATGCCATTTAAGCATAGGCGCTCAATGGCAAAGGAATACTATGAATTACATTTTGGAGGACGTGCCGAATTCGTGCCGACAAAGCTAATTAACCAAAGTTGCTGTTTAAAAAGATATTTAATCGAATTTTTGTTTTAAAAGCATTTTTAAAGAGTATGCAATTATGCGGATACCTCATTTGATCAAATTCGAAATGGAAGGTAGTATCGGTTAAGCCTGATATATCGGGGTTTACACGTCGGTTTCTTCCAGACGAAGCGCATACTATACCTAAATGCGTGTAAAATTGTTAGTTAAATAGGAAATCCCCGCTAACCATAATGAGTCGGCGGGGATTTTTGTACATATGTGTCGTTACGAACAAGCTCCTAAATAAATTTATGCATGAACAGGTTCAGGGCGTTTTATTTGAAGAGGCGGGGGAATAAGCCAGCCCTTTTCTTTGTTCATTTGGAGTATTCTAACCCCTAAAGCGGTCTTAGTGAGGTGATATTTAGCGAATAAAGCACCGATGTCTTCTCTAATGGATTGGCCCATAGCTTGGCTGCAAGACGCCAAACTGACTGATGTATCTAATGCGATTTTAGCTGCTATTTCGGGATCAGTAAACCTAGCCCCAGCAGGGATATCTTCAAGTTTCACAGGTGGTCTTTCTGGCATGGTAGGAGCGGGAGCAATTCCGTTATCAGTGAGCAATGTATCGCATTCTTTAATTTCAAGTTTAGCCTGATCAATAAGATTTTCCAGTACTTTTTTAAGTTCCTTGTCTCCAGCGTGGTTTAAAAATGCTTGGTAAAATGAAACACTGCCCTTTGCTAATGTAGAAAACTGCCACACGGTATAAATTTCTCCATAGTGCATAGGTTCATTTTTTGGATTACCGCTTAGGATACCCATCGTATTTGTCGCTCCTTTGTATTTTATTTCGTGCGAGTTTAGAGTGCCCAACAATGAAAAATTAAGCAAGACCAGATATGAGAAAAAAATACATAATTTTCACATCACTTCATATCAATAGGTATTAAAAGTATGCCGCATACAAAATAATAGATTGGACATACTTTAGCTATTGTAAACACTAAATTAGAGGAGTCGATCATATGTTAAAAAAGGTTAAGATGATGTTTTTAACGGTATTAATGATTTCAAGTCTCGGAGCAGCAGTCGCATTTGCTGAAACCACTGGAAATGGGGCGAACACTACTGACACAGGTACAACACAAATGCAGACAACAAATAATAATGATGACGATAATAATGATTGGGGATGGCTTGGCCTTTTAGGTTTAGTTGGATTACTCGGTTTAAGACGTCGTGATGGGGATACTCGTAAAGTCGATAAACGTTGAACTTTCCAACTTTAAATGTGTTATCCTTGTTTTATAAGGGTTAACTTGGAGCTGAGCCATGATAACCACCAAGCATTTGTTGTAACATAAAAAGAGACTGTCCTTCGTAGAAAGAATCTACGGATTTAAGGACAGTCTCTTTCGCGTAGCATGTGCCTCGGCAGAACATTCCGTTCTGTTCTACCGAAGAACTGCCGAGCGGCAATTGCAAATCAGTGCGGGGTCGCAAATCAGGATTCCAAATAAATTTCATCAATGGATACATGTCGCTCTCTGGACAAATCTACATACTCATTTTCAGTAATTTTTACTAAAGGTCTGAAGTAGTCAGCAGGATTGTTCAGAATAATGGTTCCTGTCTGACCAGAAGTCAGAAGTACCTGCTTGTTAATAAAGTTCGGAAGCATATGCCGGATAAAGACTTGAGTGGCTTCTGGGTTTAGATGTCCGAAGCTCATGCTGTGCAGCTCGCGCAGTACGGTGAGCAGCTCCTGCTTCGTCTGGTACACACGGTTGGAGATCATAGCGCTATATACGTCCGCAATCGCCGTAATACTAGCGAAAGGATGAATATCCTCCTTGAACAGTCCGTGCGGGTATCCGCTCCCATCTTCTCTTTCGTGATGCTGCAAGGCGACGATGGCTGAAATCTCATCGCTGGTTGAATTGCGAATGATATCATAGCCGTAGAGGGAATGTTTTTTCATTTGCTGAAATTCTTCAGGCGTCAGCTTATCAGGTTTATTCAGAATCTCATCCGGTATCATGGACTTGCCTATATCATGTAAATATCCGGCCTTGCCGGCGGCATAGGCTTCTTCTTCCGTATATCCAAGCCATATGGCAATGTAATACGACAGTACGCCTACTTGGAGAGAATGATTGTACGTATAGTGATCTCCCCGCTCCATAATTAACAGCAGAGATACGACATCTTTTTGATGAGTCAGCTCTGAAACGAGGGGGCCGAACAGCTCATCGACTCGAAATTCATCAAATTTGCCGGTTGCGGAAGCTTTGAGAAACATGCTTTCAAAGCCATGAATAGTCTGCTCCATGAGGGGAACGACGCGTTTAAGGGACTCGGGGGAAGCGGGAACATCGGGGGCAAAGTCAACCGGAATGCTCGCTGAACCGGCATCAATGTCGATATAATCGACACCGTGCATGATGAGCTTGGAAATATCGTCGTGCTGTAGCATGGTGCCCTGAATCATGACGGGTACGCCGTGTTCATTGTATGTATCAGATCTGAGACGATCTCCTGGCTTGGCATCGGTAACGTGAACTCTCATGTGCTTAACCTCCTTATTGTCGTAAATTTGTCGAATTTACGAAGCAAACCTAATATATCAAGAATTATATGGGATGACAACGACTAATTTACTATTATTCCTAGCTGTAAAATAGGTCTCAGGAACCCATCTTTTCTCAGAGGCATACGAAGACATTGTGACCTTGCTTCTCCCCGGGTCTCTATCCTGAGGCAACAGAGTAGCTAAATCGTAGGTTGTAGCTCACCCCCGCCGACATGTACCATAATGCGAAATAACATGGTATCCTTAAACATTAGAAGCAACAGAGTCGATATATAAACTATAGAGGAGGGCGGTTATGGAGATGACGACTCAGCAAACGTTAACCATTTTGCATACCAATGATATACATAGTCATTTTGGCAGTATGCCTTCGATAGCCGCGATGATTCATGAACGAAGAGCTGCATCAGGAGATGCGCTGCTTGTGCTGGATATGGGAGACCACATGGACCGGATGGCCCCCGAAACGGAAGGAACGCTGGGTGGGGCGAATGTGGATGTGATCAATTTGACGGGGTATGATGCGATTACGATTGGTAACAACGAGGGTCTGACTTTTACCCCGGATATTCTTGCACAGGCCTATGCGGGAATTCACTGCCCGGTCGTATGCGGAAATATCAGGGAGAGCACCACAGGGATGAAGCCTTCGTGGATGACGGATTCGCTCATTTTGGACAAGGCGGGGATTAAGGTAGGCTTGCTCGGAGTGACGGCTCCTTTTGGCGAGTTCTATCAATTGCTGGGTTGGGATGCACTGGATCCGTTTGAGGTATTGGGCGAGCAAATTCCGTCCCTGAGACAGCAGGTCGATGTTCTGGTCGTGATGTCGCATCTGGGTTTACCTTCGGATAAGAAATTGGCGTCGCAGTTTCCAGAGATTGACGTGATTCTTGGAGGGCATACCCATCATGTGCTGGAGGAACCGTTGTGGATCGGGAACACAGCTCTATGCGGAGCTGGTAAGTATGGAACGCTACTAGGTGAAGTGACCCTAAGCCGCAGCAGCAGTCATGAACCGTTTCGGGTTACGTCAGGCGGCGTAGTTCCTGTAGATCACACACTGCTGGATGAAAAGGTGGCGTCGGCCATTGTACTGCATCGCAGACAGGCAGTGCGTGCCATGGAGAGCACGGTTACGGTGACGGATCGGAAACTGGAGATCGCATATGATCGGGAATCTCCTTTCGGAAATTTGCTGGCACAATCGGTGTCACATTTTACGGGAACCGCTATTTCTCTAGTGAATGCTGGCCAACTGCTTGGCTCTTTGCCTCAAGGTGATATCAGTAAAGGAATGCTGCATTCCTTATGCCCTTCGCCGATTAATGCCTGTATCATGAAGCTGTGGGGAAGAGATATTCGGCTCGCGCTGGAGCAGTCTTTGCTACCGGAATTTGCTAACAAGAAAATGACGGGATTTGGCTTTAGAGGTAAAGTGCTGGGTACGATGTGTGTGGAAGGTCTAGAGATTCAATATGATCCGGTCCGCGCTCCTTATGATAAAGTGACGGATATACGTGTAGCGGGTCGTTCAATGGAGGAAAATGAGCAATATACGGTGGGTACGTTGGATATGTTCACTTTCAGAGCAGGTTATGAGGTGCTTGCGAATGGAACGGAACTCCGATTTATGCTTCCAGAATTTTTGCGGGATTTGATTGAAATGGAGTTGAAGCGTCCGGGCGCGATGGAAGAGTGTTTTGCTGCTAGGTGGCTTCAGGTATCAAAACAATCGGGAGAGGATTAAGCTGCGACTGGTACCTATTACATTATTGAGAGCCGGCATGAAGCTGGGCAAAAAAATATACAATGAAAATGGAATGGTGTTGCTCTCGGAAGGTGTTGAGCTTACTTCGCGATTGATTGAACGTCTAGGCCAAGTCGGAATTGGATATGTATACATTGAGGATGCGGTGACAGAAGATATCGTGATCCCCGAAATGATCCATGAACAGACGAGGGCTGCGGCGCTACAGGAGATCAAAAAGCAGTTTCAGGGTCTGTCCTCCTACTCCGTAGATCATAAGCACCAATACTTTGGCAAGTCATTTTATAAGGTGATGGAATCCATTCTGGATGATATCGGAGGCCGTCAGGATGCCGTCATTATGCTGATGGATATCGGGGCGGCAGATCAGGATCTGTATCATCATTCATTGAACGTATGTCTCTATTCGCTTGTACTGGGAATATCCAGTGGCTACGATAACAACCAGCTCATGGAGCTGGGCATAGGTTCACTACTGCACGATATTGGCAAAATGAAAATTTCACCCCAAGTGCTCTATAAGCCGGGCAAATTGACGGACGAGGAATACGAGCACATGAAAACGCACACGGTGATCGGCTACAAGCTGCTTAAAGACGAACCGGGAATCCCCCTGCTGTCTGCTCACTGTGCATTACAGCATCATGAACGTATCGACGGCAGTGGATATCCGAACGGCTGGAAGAAGGACCAAATCCACGAATACGCCAAATGGATCGGCCTGGCAGACTCGTACGATGCGATGACAGCAAGCCGCATATACAAGCAGGCATTGTTGCCCTATGAAGCAATGGAGGTACTGTATGCCGGTGCAGGCACGCTGTATGAGCAACGGATGCTGGAGGCATTCCGCGATTGTGTAGCTATATACCCGCTGGGGCTCTCTGTAGTGCTCAATACGGGGGAAGAAGGGGTTGTGGTGCGCATACACTCCAAAATCCCGCAAAGGCCCGTTATTCGCATTGTGAGGGATCGGGATGGACAGGAACTGAAAGCACCTTACGATGTGGATCTGTCCGTATCTCTTTCGGTGATGATTATCAACACACTGGGCGCTACAGCTTCCCCTTTTGGAGCAATACACGTGGATTAGCAGATGAAGTGGAAGAAAACATGCAGACACTTTACACATCATGATATGATATTCATACGTCTTTTGAGGTTAATAACAGAAATAAGGTGAAAAATAATGACAGTTCTACAAAACAACATACTTCCACAAATATCGCCAGCGTATGATCCGTGGGACCCGATTGTCTCGCTGCGTACACATGGTCGTCATTTGCTGACAAGTGTGGAAATGACCGTGACGCATCTGTGCAATATGCGCTGTGAGCACTGCGCTGTGGGCGACATGCTTGTTATGAAGGAGGCTCCCTTCCTTCCATTAGATCTGATGCTGAAACGACTGGATGAAGTCGAGCATCTGGAGACGATCAGTATGACAGGCGGAGAACCCGCTTTGCTCGATAAAACGGTGGACGAAGTGATCGTTCCGTTGCTGAAATATGCCAAAGAGCGTGGCATTCGCTCGCAAATCAACTCCAACCTGACATTGGATATTCGCAGATATGAGAAGATGCTTCCTTATCTGGATGTCATGCATATATCGTTTAATTATTTGAATGAAGACGATTTTTATGAAGTGGGTTTTGCAAATACCGGACGTGCGACTCCACGCGCGGGGGCTGTTCGCCTTTATGAGAAAATGGTGGAAAACGCCCGCAGGTTGAGCGAAATGGGGATGTTCATTTCTGCCGAATCCATGATTAATTACCGTACTCACACGAAGCTGGATGGTATTCACCAGTTGATTAATGAAATGGGCTGTCGACGGCATGAGGTTCATCCGATGTACGCATCGAATTTTGCCTCTGCCTTGCCAGTCCTTTCACTCGACGATATGCGCAACTCCATTCATAAGCTGCTGGATGTGCGTAATCAGGATATGTGGATGCTGTTTGGCACGTTGCCGTTCTTTGCCTGCTCGGACCGGGAGGAAGACCGCAAGCTGCTTCGCCGACTGCGCCAAGAACCGAATATTACGGTGCGTAATGATCCGGACGGAAGAAATCGCGTAAATGTGAATATGTTCACGGGCAGCGTATATGTGACGGATTTCGCAGACATTCCGGCTTTCGGAAATATTCAGGAGCGCGGTCTGGACGATATTTTCGGTGAATGGCTGAATGAGCATCCGTTGAATCAGACCGTGAACTGTCATTGTGATGCCGCTGCCTGCTGCGGACCGAATCTGCTCGTAGCGGATATGTATTACAAGGGAGTAGATTTTAAATCCAGAAAAGCATTACAACTATAGAAATGGGGAGTTCGTATTGGAAGGTCATACCGAGTTTCATTGGGGATTGCTAACGGTGAATCTTCTTTTGGTACTGCTGCTCGTCTTTCTGAACGGTGTATTTGTGGCAGCGGAATTTTCGCTGGTTAAAATGCGCCAATCCCGATTGACGCAGCTCCAAAGTGAGGGGCATCGTATGGCAGGCTATGCGCTAAAGGTGAACCAGAAGCTGGATGCTTATCTGTCCGCCACCCAATTAGGCATTACGCTGGCTTCGTTGGGCTTGGGCTGGATTGGTGAACCAGCAATATCCGGCTACCTGATCGAGCCACTCATGCACAAACTCGGTGTAACTGACGGTACACTGATTACAACGGTATCCGTTGTCGTCGGATTTTGCGTGATTACCTTTTTGCATATTGTATTGGGTGAGCTGGCTCCAAAGTCTTTGGCGATTCAGAAAACCGAAGGTGTGGCCTTGTTTTTATCCGCTCCTTTGCTGCTTTTTTACAAGATATTTCTGCCTGTCATCTGGGTGTTGAATAACGCTGCGAATTTGCTATTACGGGCGTTCGGCATCCAACCTGCGAGTGAAGCGGAAGCGGCGCATTCGGAGGAAGAGATCCGTATCCTGATGAATCAGAGCGCCAAAAGCGGTGTTATTGATAAGGACGAAATCAAGCTGATGGACAATATTTTTGATTTTTCCGATTTGCTGGCCCGTGAAATTATGCTTCCTCGTACGGATATGGACTGCTTGTATACGAATTTATCGTTTAAGGAAAATCTGAAAATCATCAGTGATACCAAGCATTCTCGCTACCCGGTAGCGGTTGAGGATAAGGACCAGGTTATCGGCTTTGTTCATATTACCGATCTTTTGTTGGCTGAGCAGGGTGAGCAACTGGATCTGGCCTCGGTGGTGCGTCCTATTTTGAATGTGCCAGAATCCATGGAAGTAAGTCACGTGCTGCGTCTTATGCAGAAAAAGCATTCCCAGATGACTCTCGTGGTCGATGAGTACGGCGGAACGGCCGGACTTCTGACAGCGGAGGAAATATTGGAGGAAATCGTCGGGGATCTCTACGATGAATTTGAGGATGAACGTCCAAGCGTGGAGATTAAGGATAATCTCATTTCCGTGGACGGTCGTATGCTCATTGAGGATGTCAATGATCTGACCGGGGTGAACATTGAAGACGACGAAGTGGATTCCATCGGGGGCTGGCTGTTTAAAGAACTGGAAGGCAGCCCGGTGAAGGGGAAAAAGATTGAGTTTTATAATCTGACCTTTGAGGTGGAGGAAGCGACAAGGCTTCGTATTATGAGAGTGAGGATTCACCACAAGCCCGACAACCCTGTAATCGAAGATGAACTTTCCACCGATGAGTCCTGATCCATAGATATGGTTAGGGTCAGTTCCGGTGTGAAAGCTATTATAGAGTGTAAATGCAAGAGCCTTTAAGCACCACGTTATCGTGGTTTTGAAGGTTCTTTTTTTATCTGTAATTTTGTGTTCGAGACTTGGGCGATGCCGCATATGTTGAATAGTAAAGCAGATGAATCAATCAAAGGAGGCCCCGGCCCGTGAAATTTCCACAGCAAGGTGAGTTTGCCCCGTTTGTCGGTCCGTTCGATCCGTGCCCGCCCGTTTTGTGTAAAACCTTTGTGCTTCCACCGAATCTGTTTGTGCAATTTCAGCCCCCAGGTCTGCCTCAAATCAGTCCGGAGGAGGCACTGAGGAAGGGAACGCTATGGCCCTTGTTTTACAGCCCTTATGAGTCTTGCAGAAACCAGGGGGGAGGCGAGTAAAATGGATTATCCAAATCAGGGTCAGGCCCAAAATCAGCCTCAGTATCGAAATCAGGTTGAGAACCAGCAGCAGAATCAGAATCCAAGCCCCTATTCAAACCCGTATCAACAACAAAACCATACTGAGGGCTACAATCAGTACGACAGAAACCCATACCAAGGCTATGCGCCCCAGACCAAGCCGGGTGATGCACAGTTTTATGCACTGTTGGAGAAGCTCCAGGCGGTGGATTTTGTATTGGTGGAACTGAATTTGTATCTCAATACGCACCCGGATGATTTACAGGCTATCGAACAGTTCAATAAGCTGACGCAGGAAAGGACCGGGATTGCCAATGAGTATCAGATCCTATACGGACCTCTGCAAAATTTTGGCCGTGCCTATTCCAAGTATCCTTGGGAATGGAACCAAACCCCTTGGCCGTGGCAGGTATAGGCAGATACAACCTTTTATAAAGGAGGAACATAAATGTGGGTATATGAAAAAAAGCTGCAATATCCCGTACGTGTCAGCAAATGTGATCCTCATATGGCCAAATTGCTTATGGAGCAGTATGGGGGAGCAGATGGTGAGCTCGCCGCAGCTTTGCGTTATCTGAATCAGCGATATACGATTCCTGATAAAGTCATTGGTGTGTTGAATGACATCGGGACGGAGGAATTTGCGCACCTCGAGATGATTGCCACGATGATTTACAAGCTGACGAAGGATGCGAGTGTGGAGCAATTGAAAGCGGCCGGTCTGGGCGAACATTATGCGGCGCATGATCATGCGCTGTATTATCAAAACGCTGGCGGTGTTCCTTTTACAGCGGCCTATATCCAAGCCAAGGGCGATCCTATCGCGGACCTGTATGAGGATATTGCAGCAGAGGAAAAGGCGCGAGCTACATATCAGTGGCTGATTGATTTGACAGATGATGTGGATTTGCAGGATAGTCTGAAGTTTTTGCGCGAACGTGAAATAATCCATTCGCTCCGCTTCCGTGAGTCTGTGGAAATTTTGAAGGAAGACCGGAATCAAAGGAAAGTGTTTTAAGGAAATCATTCAGAATGTCTCTTGGTAAGCTAATGCTTGCAGGAGACATTTTTCTTTTAAGAATTGTAATTTATGAAGGGCGCTTCAGCATCGAAGCGCCCTTCGTGTTGTCTATATAAGTGAGCAGAAATGATCTCGGGAAACGGCTCAACGAGCTGCTGAGCCAGTTGCAAATCATGGAGTACATTAATTAAGGCGGATAATCGTCAGGGCTGCGCCTGTCGCGCCGCCTCCGACCAGTGTGGCAGCACCTACGGCCCCGAAAAATTGCACGCTGACGGTTGTAGCGGCTGCTACGTTCACAATAACGGTATTGATATAAGAAGAGAGGGAGAGCACGGGCGAAATGACGGAGCCTGGAGCCTGCACGCCGTTAATGAGCAAACGGGTGCTCAGCGGAAGACCGGCCGTTGTGTTCACCTCATAGGTAATGTAGTAGGTTCCGGCACTCGCCAGTGTCAGCACATCGTTCGTGCGGTCGACTGCATAGAATGACATACCCGGTGCCCGTCTTCCTCATCCCTATTGTAGCTGTGAGAAATACTGTTCATTATATAAAACGCTCGGATGAGTAGGATGGTGCAACTGGGAAATACGGTGATGCAGCTTTGCTTTGTCGATGTCGCCAATCCGGTCGTAACACAGACATAATTGCAAGTGCGGAAGCCAGGTGTAATAGGACGAATTGGTTAAGGCCATCGCATCTTGTGGCGGTTCGATCAGTGTAGCCTGACGGAACCAGTAAATGGCTTGGGCATACTGTTCCGCTTCAATCAATAAATTGCCAAAGGCACAGCAGAACTGGGCGCGTGGTGTGTCGAGAGTAAGCGTGCGAAGCAGAGTGATGCGCTGCTCCTGCTTTTGACCTTGGCGGCCGTAACAATCCGCAAGCTTAAAGCAAGCAGCAATCCGGTCCTCGATCCATCCCTGATTGAGGCTTAAATAGTGTTCGTACTGCTGTATGGCTTCTACCGTTCGTCCGTTGTCATACAGTTCATTGCCAAAATAGTAGTGATCTCGCTCAGAAAATGCGGTGCCCTGCTCCCGGTGCCTGAGATAAATATGTAAATTACGGTCAGTGTAGGCACGTGTCTTTTTATGAGTCACCGCTATATTGCTGTGAAAGGTGCTTCCGGTCACTTGCAGGAATTCATGCACAAATCCGATCCATCTGAAATGACGGTCCCGGCGGACAATCCGGTTTCTTTTGAGCTTATACAGCGGTTGTCCCTGTTCATCTACCGATAACACATAATCCATCGTAATACTGTCATACGAGAGGGTGTCTTGCTTTTTCCAGTCGAGAAATGCCAGTCGGTCTTGCTCTTCCAGGATGTCGTCGGCATCCAGCCAAAATTGATAGTCCTGTGTTGCCTGATCAAATGCATAGTTACGGGCTGCGGAAAAATCATCGCACCATTCAAAATCGTATATCCGGGCATTAAACGATGCGGCTACCTCTTGGGTGCGGTCGGTAGAGCCGGTATCGACGATTATGATTTCATCCACCAGATCATGGACTGATTTGAGGCAGGTGTGAAGTGCTTCTTCTTCATTTTTAACAATCATGCATAAGCTGACGGTTACCATGCTCTTTGTCCCTCCCAAAAAACTTGGTATGATTTCCATTTTATTAGGATAGCTTGCTCATTATGTAGGAATTTAGGTTGAACGATTGAAGGGTATGGTGATGATCATAAATGGGGCAGCGCTCTAATAGATTAGAAAATCAAAGTCTGATGCAAGGGGGGAGGCATGAACCGCCCATTCATTTCACTGTGCATGATTGTAAAAAATGAGGCGGAACGGATCGAAGCTTGCTTCACCTTCAGCATTAATCAGGTGACTTAATGACAGCTCTTGAAAGGCGATGCAGGCAAGCAGTGTATTGATGTTGTTTTCATCGATATTTCCAGGTGTAAGTCCATTCATATCACGCTCACTCCCTTATCGCTTCATCGCAATTAGCGTATGCGTCAAAGCAAGCAGGAGGAACGGTTATGAGGCTTCCGCCTGATGGGAGGCGTCGACTCATGCGTATATTAATCGGCAGTCCGGTGTATCAGAAGCCCGAAATATTAGCTTTATTTCTTCAAGCTTTGGAGCGGCTGGAAGCACCCGATGTGCTGCCGGATTATTTGTTCGTCGATGATAATGACAATCCAGCCTCAAGCCAATGGCTGGCCGATTTTGCGAACCGGCTCCCGGGGCGTGTTTTGCCCCCGCTGTCAGGCTTGCAGCAATATGAGAACCGAAGTGATGAGCGTACCCATTATTGGCCCCCTTCCCTCGTCTGGAAAGTGGCCGGGTTCAAAAATCGTCTCATTGACTACGCGCTTCAGCATCATTACGACGCGCTATTTTTGGTTGATTCAGACCTGGTTCTCCATTCCCGTACTTTATGCAGATTGGTCGAGACGGAGAAGGATATCGTATCCGAGATTTTCTGGACACGCTGGCAGCCCGATGGGGCGTTGTTGCCTCAGGTGTGGGTCAGTGATGAATACAATCTGTTCCATCGTGAAGAAGGTGAAGTGCTATCGGCAGAAGAGCGGGCACATCGCGAGCTACATTTTATACATCAGTTGCATGTTCCCGGTTTGTACGAGGTAGGCGGTCTGGGTGCGTGTACCTTAATTCGCAGACGGGCGCTGGAAGCCGGAATTCATTTTGGCAAGATCTCTAACGTTTCTTTTTGGGGAGAGGATCGACATTTTTGCATTCGGGCGGCGGCGTACGGGTTTTCGCTTTTTGTGGATACGCATTACCCGGCCATGCACTTGTACCGCGAAGCGGACCGCATCAAGGCAGAACAACTGCTACTGACTCTGAATGGAATTATTACGCAGGGCGCAGCTAATACGGACGATCAAGAAGCTTCACTCACTCCTGAAAATTCAAATATTCCAGAAAATTCTCCATCCAACACTGCCTCTAAAGCCCCTGAAATCACCATTCCACCGGATCTCCGCGAGTCTACTGTCTTTGCAAAGCATCCTGCGGATTCTTTTGTCGTGCCAACAGCCTTATCCGGTCCACGACATAGTGAGCTTCATGCTCCGCCTGTCTTCAGGCCCAAATTGACACTGAGCATGACGGTATACAATGAGGCAGATCGCAAGCTTGCAGAAGTGCTTCGAAGTCATCGGGAATATATTGATGAAGCGGTCATTATTGATGATGGCAGCCGTGATGATAGCGGTGAATTGTGCCGGGATCTGCTAAAAGGGATTCCACTGCGTTTGATCCGTAATGAGAGGGCCTCCTTTACGAATGAAGTGGAGCTGCGAAAACAGCAATGGAGAGAGACGCTGGCATCTTCCCCGGAATGGATTTTAAACATGGATGCTGACGAAATATTTGAATCCCGATTTGCTCAAGCTGTGCATGCTTTATTAGCCGGAACGAAAGCCGATACCCTTTGTTTCAGGCTGTTTGATATGTGGTCTCCCACGCATTACCGTGATGATGATTACTGGCAGGCCCATCGTTATTACCGTCCTTTTTTAACTCGGTATCGAGATAGCTTTCCTTATAAATGGAAAGAGCAATACTTGCATTGCGGGAGATTTCCCGATAATGTGCTTGAGCTTCCCAGTGAAATTAGCGACTATCGTATCCAGCACTGGGGCTGGTATACACCAGCTATTCGCACATCCAAATATGAACGCTATCAACAACTGGACCCGGATGCCCGTTATGGGTGGAAGGAACAATATGAGTCCATTTTGGACCCAACTCCCCGTCTCAGTCTCTGGATAGACCCAGGCCGGGATGATGTAAGCAATATACATGAGGCTGAATCCGGAGACACTGCCAGCATAAAATCCGATGTGAGCACGGGCATGAATATCGAGGATGCGACTACTGAGAATAAAATTGAAGCAATTCATACCGTTGAAGCTGTTCAAATGGCTAACGCTGCCAACCCCGTTGAAACTGCTCCTGCTCATGAAGTTATTAACCCTTCGAGCCCTGTCAACACAAGTGCTGTCGCTAAGATTGCTAGTGTTCATGCTATTATTGGCTCCCGTACGCTTACCAAAGGCGAAATAGAGGACGCGCTTTATGAAAAAGGGAAAGGAGAAGAACAGGGCATGGCGTGCAAACTGTGCGGCTCGTCCAATACGGCGGTGTTCCATCGGTATGAACATTTTACATTGATAGGATGCGGCTCCTGCGGACTTATTTTTCGCCATGATGTGGATCAGATACAGCCTGAGGATATGATCGCAGATATTTATAACGTCAAATGGGTCGCCATGCGCGATAGTGCAGCCGCTTCGACCTACGGGGACCATGCTCTTTTCGGACTCATGCTGCTGGATATGTTCAGTCCCGGTAAAGGAAATTTGCTGGAAATCGGATCAGGTACGGGAGAATTTATTCATGCTGCCCTTCAAAGTGGATGGAATGCTGTGGGCATTGAGCCTTCCATAGACTCGCGCGCATATGCCAAATACAAATATGACGTGGATCTGCTGCCGGGCTACTGGAATGGCGATACAGGGATAGAAACAGGAGAAGAAGTGGCGAATGAAGCGCCAGAAACAGAGGGAGATACTGCCTTATCACTGGATCACGAATATGAGGCCGTTGCATGCTGGCATGTGCTGGAGCATATTGCAGACCCCGTAGCATTTTTAACGGATTTACGCGAGCAGCTTCAACCGGATGGAACGTTATACATTACAGTACCCAACAAAAACTCGTTTACTAATGAGGCTTATGGTGCTCACTCGCCTTTATTTACCGAGGAAGATCATTTGTATCATTATTCAGAGCACACGCTGACACGTTTGCTGGCGAAGTCCGGTCTGCGCCCGGTGGCCCTGTTCACCCGTCAGCTTCCTTCCGGTCTGGACGCCTTGATAGAGGCACATCCCTTGTATGGCGAGCTTACTTTCACGGAGCGGATGGGGCTGTTGGCCAAACTTCAAGGTGAGAAACGTGGTCATGAGCTATGTTGTGTGGCAAAGGCGATCTGAGCTGGCTGGGGGAATATGCGGTCTGACCCCATACCGTTTCACCTTTCATTCAAAAAAGGAGGCTGCATCCATGAACGCTGCTGATCCGTACCTCTCCCGTTTTTTCGTGCATTCTGACCCCAATACCTCCAGCCTGATCTACAGGCTGCCCCAAAGCTGGTGGAGCCGTCCCTATGAGTATGAGTGGTGTCTGCACTTTATGTCCGGGCAGGATACGGTGCTTGACGCGGCATGTGGTATTCCGCATCCGTTCAAGTTTGAGCTGGCCCGGCGCTGCGCTCAGGTCTATGCCTGCGATCTGGATATGAGGATCGTTTCCGTGGATGCCATATTGGCCGAAGTGCGCCGGGATATCGGAGAGGAGGCTGCCGAGCGTGTTCAGGAAATTTTACCGATTCGTCTTCACTCTGCGCATGCTAATTTAACCGCCTTGCCTTATGAGGATGCCAGTTTTGACAAAATTGTATGTATTTCAGTACTGGAGCATCTAACCCCTGATGACTCGTTAGCTGCCTTGCGTGAATTTCACCGGACTTTGCGGGATGACGGGATGCTTCTGCTGACCTTTGATTATCCTACGGTTAATCTGTCCACAATGGAGCAATGGATGAGTCGGGCGGGGTTTTCGTACTGGAGCGACGTTGATCTCAACCTTCCGCCGGACGCCTTGCATACGGATTTGTGGGGCGGTTTGCATTGTTTCAGGGCTGTTTTGAAAAAATATAAGAGTTAACGGTATGCGCAATGAGGTTTACACGGACCTCTCTTATTGCTTAACATGAGAGGGGTCCGAACTGTAAATCTGCATAGGAAAGGAATGACTGACAACTACATGAACAATGCACCTGTGTTGAAGAAACCTGAGGCTATGGTATTTGATATGGACGGTACACTTTTTCAGACGGAGACGCTGCTGCTTCCTGCGTACCACAAGCTGTTTGATACGCTGCGCGCCGAAGGGCTTTTTGAAGGAGAGACGCCGCCCGAGGAGCTTATTTTGAATAGTTTGGGTATGCTGCTGGATGAAATCTGGAGAAGAGTAATGCCGGAAGCCAGCGAAGCGGCCCACAGAAGAGCGGACGAGCTGCTGCTCCAGTTGGAGCTGGAGGGATTGAAGAACGGAAGTCATGCCCTGTATCCACATGTAAAAGAAACGCTCCAGACCCTCCACGAGCAGGGTGTTCGGTTGTTCGTAGCCAGTAACGGACTGGAGGATTATGTAAAAGGGATAGCGGCTGCATATGAAATGGTCCCGATTTTTGAAGGACTGTATAGCGCTGGTGAATACAGCACACTTTCCAAAGTGAATTTGCTGGAGATTTTGTTGAGCAAGCACGGGATTTCAAACGTATGGATGGTAGGTGACCGTTCTTCTGATGTGGAGGCAGGCAAAAAGAACGGACAAACAGTCATCGGCTGCGCCTATGCTGGATTTGGCGTAAACGACGAGTTGAAGGGTTCCGATGCGATTATTACGGACTTCACGCAGTTGCTCACACTTTATAAAAACGCCGAGTAGCTACGAAGCACAGGTTACTGGTTATAGAAATGCTTGACGTACCCATATAAAAAACATGCGAGGCTAGTCGAATAAATGACAAAACAAGGAAGGCGGCCGCTTTTACGCGGAGCCTTCCTTTGCTTTATTTTCAGTTTTGCTTTCGGTTTTGCTTTCGGTTTTGCTTTCAGTTTTGCTTTCAGTTTTGCTTTCAGTTTTGCTCTCTGTGTTGTGATCCGTCAGAGGTTTTGGATTAATTTGTGTGTGATAGACCCATAAGGCGTATTCCATGGGCTTGGCGATAGAGCGGCGGTAGGTTTCTTTTTCACCGATACGTGCAAATACCTCGCGTGCTGGCTTCGGATTGACCTCCAGTACATAAATGCGACCGTCCTTGTTGATCGCCAAATCGAGCGCAAGCTCGCACAATGCCCCGTAGCTTTTCTCCAGATAAGCAGCGATATCCAGACCGAGCTTTTCCCCTTGCTTGATGATCTTCTCTCTCTGGTTTTCATCACGAATCCATTGCGTCAGCAGTTGTTTCATCGGTACCGCCTTGCCTCCGCCATGCAGGTTGGAAGTGACGCTGCGATGTGCCCCGATCCGTCCTGCACATCCGGTTAACTCCCATGTCCCCTGGCCATTTTTTTGCACCAGCATACGGTAATCATGAACCCTGCCATTGGGCAGTTGCACAGGAATGCCCTCCTGAACAATGTAATTATCCATGTTCCAGCTACTCAAACGTGGCTCCAGACGGTCCAGACGCACCCGCTGTTGAGGAATAATATGACGTTTGCGATTGCGGCCCTCGACCAGATACAGGCCGCTCTGCTTGTTAACAGGCTCAATGCGTAAAATTCCGCGTCCTCCGGTACCGTTAATCGGCTTGAGGTAGACCAGTGAATTCTTTTTGAGCATCCGCCTTACACTATGAAATCCTACGAACGGCTCCGTTTCAGGGAGATGTGATCGGAAGGCAGACTTTCTCGCAAGCTGCTGATGAATGGCCCATTTGTTACTCAGTGGCCGGTTTAAATATACGAGATCAGTATATTGCACCCGAAATTCCTGCAACTGACGATATCGTTCACTGCGCTGTACCCGGCAACGGTCGAAAATCATATCCGGGAATTCACGCCATTTAAGGGCCCATTTTCCACTGTGCGGATCATACATTTGGGCAAGGAGCAGCTTGCGATCCTTGTGGACATCGGCTGGAGTGAATACATACATATCCAGCCCCAGTCTTTTACCTTCTGTAATCATGCGCTCATATATGGCGCGTTCCTCCAATTGCTTTTTGTTGTTCAAATACAAGGCCATGATGCCTAGGACAGGTTTTGGCACAGCATTCCACCTTCCTCTGCCGTCTGCTCATCTTCGGACAGCTCCCCGCGAAATACGAGGGTGGGCTTTCCGGTCGGTCCAGTCGTCATTTCATGCGCCACAAGTCCTGCGTGAAAGCAGGTTTTGAGACTGGCCATATTGTCGGCGGCCACGCTGCACGTCAGGCGACGCAGCTGTTTGAGCTGGGCGGACAGCAGTCTAGCGCCCAGTCTGCGGCCCCGATAAAGCGGACGAATGATCACGATGCACGCATCCTCACCGTAATTCAGAGCGAGACAAAAGCCCGCAATCCGTAGCCCTCCCTCCGTGCGCAGATAAGCGCACAGGAGGGAGGAGCCGGGGGATTTTAATTGCTCCGGCGTTAAAACGGCCAACTGCCGCAGGGCATCTCGGGTAATGCGCATGCCACCTGAGCTGCGGGCCAGAAACAGTAGTTGCCGTCGTCTCAGCAGCCAGCTCCGGGCAGGCAAATGTTGAACATCGCTAATGTGCGGCATGATTCCACTTCCTTGACTCATAATTTCATTCGTCCGGCCAAATAGGAGCTGTACTGGAATATGCGTCTCAGCGATTTTTGACGAATTTCCGGCTCGTCGAATTTCATGGGTTTGGCGTTGGCTTCAAAAAACCAGGGAGTACCGAGCGTATCCACCCCCAAATCCATAGACATTTCCCCATGAGAAAGGCCGGAGCCACGTTCAATTTGGCGTGCGATCTGAATGGCCGTACTTTTGATCTTGTTCAGCAGGACCGTGCTGCTTTCAGGCCCAAACAACGCAGACAGCAGCTTGAACGGGTCCTCCACACTTCCACCGCGAGGGACATGTGTCGTAATACTTCCTTTGCCTGCCAATCTGGCACCAACTCCGGTAATGCTCCATGAGCCACGGGCGTTTTTTTGCACCAGGAGCCGCAGGTCGAACGGCTTTTTCTGATAGGTTACCAGCTCGATACCCTGCTGGATGATATAAGGTGACGCACCCGCTTCCCGGCGGATGCGCCCCCACAGTCGGGACAATGATACCGACCTGTAGGTTACACTTTTTTTGTCATGCTGAATCGTCAGCCTGTAGGCCATCAGATGGTCCGGCTGGTATTTGAGAATCATAATCCCTTTTCCGGCCTTACCGTTCTCCGGCTTGAGATACAGGTATGGATACGCAGACAGCATTTTCCCCAAGGCAGACAAATTGCTTAACCGTTTGGTTGCCGGAACGAGCTGACGAGTGGATTCCGAGGCACGGAGCCATTTGAACAGCTCCCATTTGTTGAAAAAGCCCGGATTGTACAGCTCAATGCCAGAGGCATGTGAAATTTCATCCAGCTTTGTGCGCACAGAGGTTTTAAGCTCATAATTGCGGTTCGGGATGCGATTATAAATGACCTGAGGCAGTGGAAAATTCTGTTCCTCCCACGTCTGTGAGCTTTTGCTGAAAATATAGCCCTTGACCGTTTCGGATGCCAGCTTCAGATCCCTGACGGTAATGATGTACACCTGATAGCCCATCCGTGTTCCGGTTTCAAGAATATCCTTAAAATTGCGCTGATTACCCTTAAAAAATTGTCCTTGGTCGTGCACGGTCAATACGGCAACGACTGGTTTTTGCTGCGCCCGGGTATTCATAGTTCCTCTTTTCTGCGGAATTTACTGAGGTAAAGACAGTGGTCCAAAATATGCTCCACGGATGCTTTACCCTCCGCACGCAACGATGGATGCTGAAAAATGGATCGCCCCGGCTTGGAGTTAGCTTCGAACATCCATACCTTTTCCTGCTGGTCAATGCCCAGATCGAAGCCGATTTCACCCAGCAGATGCTGGTGATGGTGCTCGATAGCTTCTGCGAGCGTAACCGCTGCGTTCTTGGCGCGCTGAAGCACCTCACCCGCCCGGTCTCCGAATACCCGGTTCAGCGCCTGCTCGGGTGTCATGAGGGAGCCGCCGTTTTTAATATGGGTCGTGACACTGCCGCGTCCGGCCTTTTTGGCTCCAATTCCGACGACGACCCACTGGTTATTGCCGTTCTTGTGCATATGAAATCGGAAATCAATCGGGCAATTGTCAATCTCAATCAGCTGGATACCCTGCTGAATGACGTAGCCCTTTAACGTCTGGCCCTGATTGGAGTGAAGCATACGGAGCATGGAGTTAAAAGAGGTAAAGCGCAGCAATACATTGCTGTTTTTCTTACGGTACCTCACATAATAACCTTGCTTTGGAACATGGGAGAGACGGTAAATTCCTTTGCCGAGACTGCCCCCGCTCGGCTTGTAATAAGCAAATTGGTGACGGTCCAGCATACCCCGGATACGCTCTGAGTTGGGGTTCATATACGATTCGGGGACATAACGGTTGACCTCCGGGTTATTTTCCAGTAGATGATAGATATCCGATTTGTTGAAGAAGCTCCAGTTGAAGAAGGGAATCCGTTTGCGGGAAAAGCGCTCGCGCAACTGATTGATCGCCGGAGAAAAATCAGAGCGGCGGCTCGGCAGCCGATTATAAATCACGTCCGGCAGGGGTACGATTTTACGTGTAAAATCCCCACCCGAGGACAGAAAATAGCCGTTAATTGTATCATTTTGCCAGTTGATATCCCGAGGGGTGAAGACGAAAATATAAGATTTCTTGCTGCCTTCCTTCAGCAGTTGCTTAATGAAGCCCGTGCGTGAGCCAAAAGGGCGGGTGGCAGAGGCGGTGCCGTCAGACAGCACGCCAATTAACGGTCCGAGCTGTATATCTCCATCCAGATTCCGCAAATAGATGGCCCCGCTTTTAGGAACACGGATGGCATTACGCAAGCCTGAGGTCAGGTACAGATGGCGTCCCGCCTTCTGAATCGGTTTTATCGTCGCGGGAATCTGATCCTTGCCGAGCCGCAGACGAATGGACTTGGTTCCGGATAATTTAAGGCTTTTCAACAAGGAAGTGGATATATACGCCACCTTGTCGGGCTGCTGTGAGAAATGCACATTGCAATGCGTTAAACTCATCTGTTTATCCTCCTATACCGTATGTTCAAGGGAGGCGCCCGCGCCCTTTGACCCCGTCGGTTTCGAATGAGTCATTAAATACCGGGCATATTCGAGCGGGCGGTTGACTGACCGGTAAGCGCACTCTGGCTGACGGGTCTGAAAGAAGGAGGCCCGACCCGGCCGGGAATTAACCTCCAATAGCCAGATGTTCCCGCTCCGGTCAATACCGTAATCAATTCCCAGCTCGCCAAGGCGGCCGTATCGTTCCTCCAGCGCCCCGGTAATGGTCAGGGACAGCGCCATCATCTGCCCGATGATGAGACGCGTGCTGTCCGCGCCATATTGTTCACGAAGGTAAGACTCTGCCGGATGGGCTTTACCCCCTCCGTGCAGATTGGAAGTCAGGGTTCCTTTCCTGCCTTCTCTCACGGCAAAGCCCGTCAGGCGCCAGCAGCCGTTGCCGTCCTTTTGCATGAGCGCGCGGACATCAAAGGGATGACCGCTTTGGCTCCTTAATTTCAAATAAGGCTGCACGATATAGGATCGTCTGCGTGCAATCCCGTCGACCCATGATAATCCGGCATCTAGCTCGGAAAACAGGCGCCGGAACGGACGGTTTCGGGAGTCTCTGCCCTGCACGAGCAGTGCGGTGTCTCCGTCCGTTAGTCGTAGATACAACGTGCCCTTGCCATGCGATCCGGCCTGGGGCTTCATAAATAGCGCCGAATGGCGATGCAGCCATTCTACAAGCTGAGCCGTGTCCCGGTAAGGCGCCGTAGGCGGCACAAAGAGACGCACTTCATCTATTGCGTGCAGCGTACGATATACCTGCCATTTGCCGGGCAAGTTACGCGACCAGTAGATGAGCTTGCGTGATTCCTGCTCTGCTATATGCTCCAGTGCGTGCCCGGCGCTCTGGCTACCGTGGGCGTGGAAACAGCGATTATACACAATATCAGGCAAAGGGAATCGGCCGGATGTCCATACTCCATCGCGATAGGTATAACCTCGTATGGAGTGATCTTCGGGCGAAATTCCTTCGGCGGTAAACGCCATTACGTTAAGGCCGGAGCGCCTGCCCAACAGACTTAGCCTGCGGCAAAACTCCGCTTCGGTAATCGGGGGAATCGCCGCCTGATTCCGGCTGACGAGCACGCCCAGTGTGTCTGGTACGACAAGAGACACCGATAACAGCCTCCTTTGGCAGCTGGATTCCGTAAGAGACGGATTTATTTGAATCCGGCTGAATAACGGCAATATTCAATCATTTTCTTCACAGACGGTCGGGTTTTCTGATCATTTAACGGCGTATTGTCATTTTTCGAAGGTTTGGAGTTGACCTCCAGCAACCAGATATGCCCCGTGCTGTCAATCGCCAGATCAATGCCAAATTCCGCGAAATGGGCTGGAATCGCCTTCTCAACGCCGTTTGCAATTTCGAGCGCAGCTGTTTTCAGATGAGTCTGTCCGTTCGATTTGACTAAGGCAGGCAGCGTGGTTTTGGCCAAGGCCTCCTTGACCGTGCTCAGCGTGCCACCTCGCGCCAGATTGGACACAAAATGGCTCCCCCCGGCAATCCGGGCGACGATGGAGGTCACGGTCCATTCGCCAGAGGCGTTTTTCTGCACAAGCGCACGAAAGTCAACCGGACGCTTGCCGTGATCAATCAGGGTAAGGCCCTGCTGGAGCTGGAAGCGCGTCGTTTTCATTTTTCCTGCCAAGCCTTTGTACAGCTTTTCGACGTTCGGATACATTTGCTTTCTGGGTGTGCCGGCGGTGGTGGACAGTACGCAAAAGGTGCCATCGTCTTGCTTCGTAATGCGCATAATGCCTTTGCCCAGACTTCCCCTTACAGGCTTGAGAAAAACGGTGGGGTACTGGTGACACATTTTTTTGAAGACCGCAAAGGTTTGTAACAAGTGGGACTCGGGTAAATACTTGCGCAGGGATGAATTGGATTTAAGCGCGTCGAACACTTCATTTTTATCGAGAAACTTTTCATTAAAAATGGTCGTGCCGTACTGTGATTTTACTTCTTTCATAAAATGCTGTACGCTAGTTCTGTTCTCGAGTTTACGAGAGGTGAGCCGGTTATTGACGACATCCCCGGCGGGCATGACGGTCTTTTTCCAGCCTCCGTCATAGACCCATCCCTGAACGCGTCCGGGCTGATTTCCAATATGCTCCGGGGTGAAAAAATACACATATGCTCCTTGTCTGCGGCATTCCCCGACCAGTTCACGGCAGAACAGGGTGATCGACCCGAAAGGCTTGTCGGGCTGTTCGGGATAGTCCCGACTGACCAGCACGCTAATAAGTGGGCCCACTCGAAGTGTCCGGCGTCCTCGGCTGTAGGTTACTCGCAGCCCACAATTGGAATGAAGTCCCATTTTGCGGGCCAGCACGCTTCCCACACGCAGGCCGCTGTAACGGGGTACCGAAATGACGGTAACCTGCTGGCGGAACGAACCGAAGGCGAGCTGTACGGGGTGGCCTGCGGATATTTTCCATTTGCGAAGCAAGGACTCGCCGACCATGAGTACGTCATCCTGCAAGATGCCCGATCCGATGATTTGAATCGTTGTTTTTTTGATGGACATCGTGGATCTCCTTCCAGGCAGCAACTTGATGTCTTAAAAGTAACGGGAAACGTGAAGGGCTGTAATAGCACTGATTCATCATATGAGGACATATATCCCTTGGTGATTGACGGACAATGTGAAATGTTTGCACTATTATTTGAATTGGAGGAAATAACGAATATGAATATCTATGACAAAGCCCATGATTTGGCGAAAGCGTTGAAGGAAAGCAAAGAGGTAGAGGAAATTACGTCAGCGATGAAGCTGATTGAAACCGACCCGGAAGCCAAGAAAATGCTCGATGATTTCCGTGAGCGCCAAATGGAAGTACAGCAGCGGATGATGAGCGGTGATATGCCGGCACAGGAAGAGATGGAAAAAATGGAAAAGCTGTTCGAGGTGCTGAGCCTGAACCTAAATATCCGCCGTCTGTTCGACGCCGAACGCCGCCTGAGCGTGATCATCGAGGACGTTAACAAAATTATCGCAGACAGCCTTCAGCATTTGTACGGCTCGTCTCTGTAAGTTTGTCTCATATTCCTTCCTGCCCTCTCATAGACTAGATACATAGAGTCACAGGGAGAGGAAGGGATAACATTGGGTACCTTTAAAAAATGGAAACACGGCTTGTACACACTGATTGCGCTGGCTATGGTGCTTACCGCGCTGCCGCGTATCTCGCTCACGGGCGGACTGAACTGGGTCAACGGCTTCGGTATCGTCTGGGTACTGTTCGCGCTGCTTGTCATCGGAGCGAATCTGCACTTTTTGCTTGGCGTGGATGAGGAAAAAAGGAAAACGCTGGAGCGTGTGCGGCGGGCCAAAATGAAGCAGTGGCAGATGAAATGGGATAAAGAAGCTGATAAAGGCAGCACGCTATAAAGGTTTCCTCCCGGCTTGTCGTGAGCATGCTCTGATGCTGTCTATCCGTGATAGTTAAGAAGCGGTCCCTGTAAAAAGGAGATCGCTTTTTGCTATTTCTGGCCTTGAAATTCAGTGATTCACGAGGGTCTAAAAAGCTAGGGTTTTGTGCTATAATAGATACAGAATGATACAGATTGAACGTTGGGGGTGTAACAGATTTGGACGGGCTAGATGAAACGGTTACGAAGCATGAGCAGCTATTGCGTCATATCGAGCAGTTGAAAATAGGCTCCAAAATTTCTGTGCGCAGGTTGGCTAAAGAAATGAGTGTCAGCGAAGGAACGGCCTACCGGGCCGTGAAGGAAGCGGAGAACCTGGGGATCGTTATTACCAAGGAAAGGATCGGGACGGTACGGGTGGAAAAGCGTCCGCGCGGGTTGTCCGAGCAGCTAACCTTTGCGGATGTTGTGAATATCGTGGAAGGGCATGTACTAGGGGGAAGCGAGGGACTGGAAAAGCCCTTGCACAAGTATGTCATCGGAGCGATGCGTGAAGAGGCGATGGCCCGATACATCGATGCAGGCAGCCTGCTGATCGTCGGTAACCGCGAGGATGCGCACTCCCTTGCGCTGGAGCAGGGAGCTGGTGTGCTGATTACAGGCGGCTTCGGGACGAGCCGGGAGGTCAAGCAACTGGCGGACCAGATCAGCTTGCCGATCATTTCCTCGCGTCACGATACCTTTACGGTGGCCTCTATGATTAACAGAGCGATTTTCGACCGCTTGATCAAAAAGAAAATTATGCTGATTGAAGACATCGTGGCAGGCAAACCGAAGACGCAGACCTTGAAAATCAACAGTACTCTTACCGAATTTGAAGAGCTTTCGGTGACGACTGGAAACCACCATTTTGCGGTGGTGGATGAATGGAACCGTCTGATCGGCATCGTCAGCCGCAAGGATGTGGAGGGATTGCAACCCGAGCATACGATGGACAAATGCCTGATCCGCAATCCGGTAACCGTGACCTACCAGACCTCGCTCGCTTCGGCTGCGCAGATGATGGCGTGGGAAGGTGTGGATTATTTACCGGTCGTGGATCGCAACCGCAAGCTGCTGGGTTCCGTTACACGGCGGGAGGTACTGGATGCACTGCGCAACGCCCAAAAGCAGCCTCAGCTTGGCGAGACGTTCGACCAGCTGATCTGGAACGGATTTGCCGAGGAGCGTGATGAGGACGGATCATTATTTTTTCGTGGCTTCGTCATTCCTCAGATGGCGACCAATCTGGGTACCATCTCGGAAGGCGTGCTGGTGAACGTGATGACACAAGCGGGTTACCGGGCGGCCAGAGACATGAGCGGGAAGGATTATGTGCTGGACAATTTAACGACCTATTTTATCAGACCGGTACAGATCGAGGATGCCATAGTCCTTCGTCCGTTGTTGCTGGAAACGAGCCGCCGCAGCTGCAAGCTGGAAATTGCAATTTCACGGGAAAATCAATTGGTATGCAAAGCGGTGATGACACTTCATTCCATTGAACACGGCTAGTGTCCATTCGTGTGTGGTAAGTGGAGTCGGAACAGAGCGGGTTAATGACTTTCGGGAAGTCTCTCTCTTGCCTCCAGCCAAATTTGCAGCACACCTTCCATTACAAGCATCGTTTTGACCTGGATTGTATACTCCTTGTCACGAACGGTGTATTTTTTTTGGTGAAGCAGCATGCGTACCAGCTTGCTGTCGGAATCAATCTCGAACATGTCCCGGCCTCGAAGCACCTCCAGATCCCGGCTGACGCGGCGAAGAAGCTCCTTTAGATTAATAGAGTCAATCTTTTCGGCAGAAGCTTCTTCGGCGATTAATTTGATTTCCTTGACAACAGTCTGGCGTTTGCTGTATTTGCGCAGTGTTTTATTGTCCTCCTGCGCTTGCAGGAGCTGGAATTGAAGGTCCTGATTGTTTATCCACAGCTCATTGAAGCTGGCGTGCCAGATGGCATTGTAGACAATCGCTCCGGTAATCATGCCCAGCACAAACACGGAGGATAATTGCATAAAAGGGCGCAGGCGCTCAAAGGGGGGCACTCTCATGGTCTGTTCACCTCACGGACGTCCGTTGCCGCACACCCACTTGACCAGCTCTGCACCCATATGAGCGCCCAAAAAGGCGAAAATCAAATATAATATCTGCTTAATGGCAGGCGACAAATTACCATCCAGCATATTGCTCTCAATGACCCGGATCGGGTCCATCGTTCCTCCCACAGCGGCGGCAAGCGCCCATATTTTAATTCTTCCGGCAACCTCCAGCATCGTCTGGGTAGGCGGCTGAAGCGATACCACAGCTCCCATTCCGCCGAGCATGGCTCCCCCGAGCACGATGCCGAAGGCAATGAAGAAGTCGAGAATCGCTTTGGATATAAAAGTGCTCATGCTCTTTTCCTCCTTAGGTATACGAATCAGGACCGCGCTTGTCCGCCGAGGTCTGTACTTTTATTGTATGGGCGCTACCAACGTGGATATGATAAAATAGTTTGAAGAAAAACAAGCGGTGAAAGGAAGAGAAGCGCATGAGTTCATTTGTGCATTTGCATGTTCACAGCGAGTACAGCCTGCTGGACGGCGCGGCTCGTACCGCGGAGTTGGTCAAACAGGCATCAGCTTACGGAATGAAGGCACTGGCCCTTACGGATCATGGGGTTATGTATGGTGCCATTCCTTTTTATAGAGCGTGTGTGGAGAACGGCATTAAGCCGATTATCGGGTGTGAGGCCTATATGACGGCAGGCTCGCGCAAGGAGCGTGGTAGCCGAAAGGATCAGCCCATATATCATTTAATTTTGCTCGCCAAAAATAAAACAGGTTATCAAAATCTGATGAAGCTGTGCTCTATCGGCCATTTGGAGGGCTTTCACTACAAGCCGCGCATCGACATGGAAGCTTTGGCTGCCCATCATGAAGGCATCATATGCTTGAGCGCATGTTTGGGCGGTGAAGTGCCGCAGCATTTGCTGCATGGTCGGGAAGCCGAGGCAAGGCGGGCGGCGGAACGCTACCGCAACATTTTTGGCGACGATTTTTATCTGGAGCTCCAGGATCATGGTCTGTCGGAGCAAAAACGTGTAAATCCTCTCTTGATCGCACTGGCGAAGGAACTGGATATTCCGCTGGTGGCGACGAATGATGTGCATTATCTGACCGAGCCGGATGCGGATGTTCAGGACGTTCTGATCTGTATCGGGACAGGGAAGACGGTTGATGATGAGGAGCGCCTGCGTATACCGACCCGTCAGTTGTACCTGAAAAGCCAGGAGGAGATGACTCGTTTATTCCCGCATGTGGCGGAAGCCATCGACAATACAGTGCGTATTGCTGAAAAGTGCGAACTGGAGCTGGAATTCGGTCAATCCATTTTGCCTGAATATCGTCCGCTGCCGGAAGGCATGACTCCTTCGTCCTATCTGCGCAGTTTGTGTGTGCAAGGGCTGGAGCGTCGTTATGGGAATGATCTGGGGTGGGAACAATCGGAGGAACGGGAAAGGCTGGAGCAGCGGCTCAGTTATGAGCTGAGCACGATTGACAGCATGGGATTCAGTGATTATTTTCTGATCGTGTGGGATTTTATCGCTTTCGCTCATAAGCATAATATTGCTACTGGCCCCGGACGGGGTTCCTCGGCGGGCAGTCTGGTCGCCTATGTGCTTAACATCACGAATGTGGATCCGATGAAATATAATCTGCTGTTTGAACGGTTTCTGAATCCTGAACGGATTAGCATGCCGGATATAGATATTGATTTCAGCGATGAACGACGGGATGAGGTTATCGACTATGTGGTGCAGAAGTACGGTAACGAGCATGTAGCGCAGATTATTACCTTCGGAACGCTGGCGGCAAGAGCCGCAGTGCGTGACGTTGGGCGTGCGTTGAATGTACCGTATGGCGAAGTGGACAAGGCAGCCAAGCTGATTCCGGCGCAGCTCGGAATTAATATCCGTCATGCGCTTGAGATCACCCCGGAGCTGAAGGCACTGTATGAAACCAAGCCCAAGACGCGCGAACTGCTGGATATGGCGATTAAAGTAGAAGGCATGCCGCGTCATGCCTCAACTCATGCGGCGGGTGTCGTCATTTCGCGGACCCCGTTGACCGATGCAGTTCCGCTTCAAGAGGGGAGTGAAGGGGTTCCCCTGACGCAATACTCAATGGAAAATCTCGAGCGGATTGGTCTGCTGAAAATGGATTTTCTTGGACTGCGTACCCTTTCTATTATTGAACGCTGTATGCGTTGGATTACCGAAGAATATGGGGAAACGCCTGATTTTAGCCGCATCCCTGACAATGACCCACATACCTATGACATGCTGGGCAAAGGCGACACAGGCGGTGTGTTCCAGTTGGAGTCGGCGGGGGTACGCCGGGTGCTCAAGGATCTAAAGCCAAGTGTGTTCGAGGATATTATTTCTGTATTGGCCTTGTATCGTCCGGGTCCAATGGGCTTCATTCCTAACTTTATTCAGGCCAAGCACGGGGAGATTGAGGTTCATTATCCGCATCCTGATCTGGAGCCCATTTTGAAGGATACGTACGGCATTATCGTATATCAGGAGCAAATCATGCAGATTGCTTCGCGCATGGCGGGCTTTTCCTTGGGAGAAGCCGATCTGCTGCGCCGCGCCGTGTCCAAGAAAAAGCGCGAAGTGCTGGATCTTGAGCGAGGTCATTTTGTAGAGGGTAGTGTCAAGCAGGGTTACACGGAAGAGGAAGCCGGAAAAGTCTACGATATGATCGTCCGTTTTGCGGACTATGGATTTCCACGTGCACATGCGGCAGCCTATGGTGTGCTGGCGTTCCAGACGGCGTATCTCAAAGCCCATTATCCGGTGCATTTTATGGCTTCCATGCTGACAGCGGTGATGGGTAGCCACCGGAAAGTGGCGGAATATGTTGTCGAATGCCGTCGTATGGATATGGCGGTCCTGCCGCCTGATGTGAATGAAAGCGGGGTGTTGTTTACTCCGTTGCAGCAGGGTAATATCCGCTTCGGACTGGCCGCGATTAAAAATGTCGGCACGCAGGCGATGGAAAGTATTCTCGCTGTTCGCCAGGAGCGTCCTTTTGACAGCTTGCTCGATTTTTGTCGCCGTGTGGATTTGCGGGTGTGCAATAAGCGGGTGATCGAATCGCTTATTCAGGCAGGGGCGTTTGACTCATTGCCAGGTCATCGGGCACAGTTGCTTGCCATGCTGGATGAAACGGTGGATGCAGCGGTCAAATGGCGCAAGGAACGTGACGATTTGCAAATTGATATGTTTGGTTTTGTGGAAATGCCTAACTGGGATATCGAATATCCCGAAGTACCAAAATTTAGTGCAGGTCAGCAGTTAGAGCTGGAACGTGAGTTGTTGGGACTGTATCTGTCCGGGCATCCGCTGGATGATTTTGAGCCGTTGCTGGAAAGCAGCGATTCGGAGCGTCTGATGGAATTAGGAGATGTGCCGGATGAAGCGGTTGTCGTGACCGCTGGTATGGTTGTGTCGCTCAAGACGATTACGACCAAGCAGGGTAAGGCTATGGCCTTTATCGAGCTGGAGGATCAGATTGAGCGCTGTGAGGTTGTGTTGTTTCCCGAAGTGTGGAAGCGAAGCCACCAGTGGATTGAAAAGGGAGCGCTGCTTGCGCTTCGTGCCAAAATGCAGCAACAGGACGAGCATTTCAAGCTCCTTGCGGACGAAGCCGCGCCGCTGGCGGAGGATTCGCTGGCGCGGCTTCTCCAGCGCCGACGTGCCGGAGCGCGTTCGTCCGCTGCGGCTGGAAAATCCGCGTCAGCGGCTGGCTCTGCCGCTGGTGGTCCCGGCGGGGGAGCACCGCGCGTGCCGT
>NZ_ASRY01000282.1 GCF_000520815.1 Paenibacillus maysiensis
CACCGAGCCTGCCGCCATTGCCATGACTGTGGCGCATGACAGCCACAATCTGCTCGTCATTGGCAACGATGACGAGTTGATGACCCAGGCGGCGAAGCAGGCCGTAGCTATGCGCGGCGGCGTGGTGGTCGTGTCCGCCTCGGGCGAAACACGCTTCCCGCTGCCTATCGCCGGGCTGATGTCTCCTGCGCCGTTTGCAGAGGTGGCTGCGCAGTCCGAGAGCATCAGCCGGGCACTTCAGCAATCCGGCTGTGTGCTGAACAACGCACTGATGACACTGTCGCTGCTGGCGTTGGTGGTCATCCCCGAAATCCGCCTGTCGGATCAGGGACTTGTCGTGATCGGAGCAGACGGTATCCGCAAGGTATCGCTGTTCGTGGAAGAGGATACATCGGAAGCCTGACAGAATCCTTAGCCCATATGGGCGTAGCTACGATATGTGTTTTTGAAAGGGGGTGTCCCATAAGGTCTGTAAAGACTGGAGGGATAGCCCCTGTTTTCTGCATTAAATATCAAAAAGGTTTCCTTCTATACAGGGATTCGGGGAGCAATGAGCATATGCATCAATATTATCGTTCATTAGAGAAGATGGCTTATCAAGCTTCGATTGTAGAGCAGGATTGGAAGAGATTTGTAGAACGAACCCGTGTGAAGCATGTGCAGCAGGGAACGTATCTAATTGAAACGGGTGTACCCGTAAATCATGCCTATTTTTGCTCAGAGGGATTATTCCGTTTATTTTACACTTTGGCAGATGGCAGGGAGTATAATGTTGGCTTTTCGCCAGAAGATGATTATGTAACCTCTTACGGGGCTATGGTCCAAGGGCAGCCGTCGACCTTTACCATTGAGGCTATGGAGGATTCGGTAGTCGTTGAAATCCCCTATGACGTACTGAAGGAGCTTATGGATACAAGCCATATGTGGGAAAGATTCGTGCGCAAGAGTGTAGAGAGACTATATATTCGAAAAGAGGAACGGGAACGCGAACTCTTGTATCTTTCCGCCAAGGAACGTTACCAAGCCTTTCTTCTCAAATATCCCGGATTGGACAAACGAATTGCCCAATATCATATCGCTTCGTACATCGGTGTATCTCCCGTTTCGCTTAGCCGATTGATCCGCAGCGATCCGCATTAACATAGGTTAATGCAGCTTGGGGGACAAGCAGAGTACAATCATGTTAGTCCATTCGAGCTTCATAAAAAAGGAGATAGGCATATGCGATATATGATGGTTGTGTTGTTGGAATTTTATCCTTCCTGGCTGGCTTTGCCTCGGGAAGAGCGTCGAAAACATGCGGCATCCTTGCAGGAGAGCATTCAAAAATATAGCGAGCATGTTCAAGTTCGTTTTTTTGATGCAGAGGCGCTTCCCGGCAAGGATTACACTGATTTTGTTGTATGCGAAACGGAGGATATGAAACAGTATCACTATATGTGGGAAGAAATTCGCGACTCGGAGCCGTACACCAAGGGATATATGAAGATTAAAAATGTGGTCATGGGGATGGAAAATGCCTTTCAGTCATACGAGTCAGAAATACTACAGATGAAAAAATAACCGTCACTCCGCTTCTATGTAAAATGAAGAGTTCAGCTTATATACGGTTAAAAAAGGCGAATTCCCATGCTGTTTATGTTCAGCTGGGAATTCGCCTTTTATCCCGTTAGTATAACGATTTCCAGTTCGAGTCGCGTATGTCTTTAAATGTGATGATTTTAAAAGAAATCTAGAAATAGCGACACACTATATTAATAAGGAGAGACTTATGAAATTTGTGAAGATATTGACTGTAGGAGCGATCATAGTATTAGCGATTTCGGGGTGCAGTGGTAAAGCTGAAACTCCAAGTTTAAATCAGCAACTGCCTCATAATGAAGCAACCATAGAAGCACCTAAAGCAACTGACACCAAGATGGATACTATAGATTATTCACAGTATTTTAATAACCAAGACAGTAAGCGTGGAGAGCAAATCATTAAGCTCAACCCACGACCATTGAGAGTTAACTCACTTTCCTTATCCAAAAGATTTTATACTAATCCCCTCTATAGTTTGGCATAAAGATGGGAAAAGCTTTGATTTTGTGAGTAAAGGTAACGATTCTCCACAACCAATATTATATACTTACTCGGCAACACAAAATTCTATTTTAAACAAGGGTTTTTTATCTGAAATTGATGAAAAGAAACTATCTAAATTAACACCGAAATTTTGATCGTGCATAAAGGACGGCATTATTAAAACTAACATTGGTGTTTGGAGTAATTAAAAATTATTACGAGACCTATCGGGTATGTGTAACTACATCTACATCTTGTAAGAAATAAGTCCTAAGTGTAAAATTCCCTTATAGTTCATTAAGCTCACTAAGTAGGGGGAGAAACATAGGGTAGCATCATAATTGCATAAGCAAGGGTATGAAGTGATTCATTCTGCAAGTACAAAGTTACTTGAAATAGTGATCGTATATAGAGTATTGTGTAACGATGAGTTAAGACGAAACCCACTCATCCTAAAGGCACAGGTTATCACTAGGCTCAATAGACATTGCTAACATCCAGATAGAAGCAGGATGCGTATCGAGGATACGGACAGTCTTTATAGTTGCCATGTTTTGTTGATTAAAAACTTACCTACACCGGTCAGAAGGGGGGGAGGGATGGCTGTCACTGATTGATGCTGGTCATTTCGATCGAAGTGAGCATTTTTTTGTGAATAGCACGAGTTTACATACTCTAGGCAAACAGATACGGTTCTTTGGATGCAACAATTGGCTACGTCCCTATTAACATATATTATACAAAATTAAAAGAAAACGAATAAAAACAAAAACGTTGTGAGTTCGTGGTTGGAGGATTTATTATGTCAAAAAGTGTTTCTTCGTCCTTTATTATCATTATAGGATCGATGCTATTTGCCTTATTTTTTGGTGCAGGGAATCTAATCTTTCCACCTATGCTTGGGCAAATGGCTGGAAAGAATGTATGGATAGCCAATGCGGGTTTTTTGGTTACCGGAGTTGGCTTACCATTACTAGCCGTCACAGCCTTTGTTTTTTCGGGCAAAAGCAATTTGCAAACTTTAGCGAGTCGTGTACATCCTGTATTTGGCATTGTCTTTACAACCATCCTTTATCTAGCCATCGGGCCTTTATATGCAATTCCTAGAACCGGTAGTGTGTCATTTGAAATTGGAGTAAAACCTTTTTTTTCAAACAATGCAGATCATCCTGTCGCACTTTTTGTATTTACTATCCTTTTTTTTGCAGTTGCATGTTTGTTATCACTTAATCCTACAAAAATTATTGATGTAATTGGAAAGTTTTTAACACCCATTAAATTGACATTCATTGGATTACTTGTGATTGTAGCTATTATTCACCCAATAGGAAAATTCCAAGAACCTGCGGAGGGTTATACATCGAATGTCTTTTTCAAAGGCTTTCAAGAGGGTTATTTAACATTGGACGCTCTTGTAGCCTTTATTTTTGGAATTATCATTGTGAATGCAATTAAGGATAGAGGAGTTACTACAAAAAAAGAGTTGATGATCATTTGTGCCAAAGCGATAGCGATTGCGGTTATACTCTTAGCTTTTATCTATACGTCTCTTTCATACATGGGAGCTTCTAGCGTTGAAAAATTGGGCGTTCTAGGAAATGGCGCTGAGGTGTTAGCTAAGGTTTCCTCCTATTATTTTGGATCTTACGGTTCTATTCTATTAGGCTTAATGATTACAGTAGCGTGTTTAACGACAAGTGTGGGGCTTATCACTGCCTGCTCTTCCTTTTTCCATGGATTATTTCCAAAAATCTCTTATAAAAGAGTTGCTCTCATGTTATCTATATTTAGTACCCTTGTAGCCAACATAGGTTTAACACAGCTCATTAAGGTTTCAACGCCAGTATTAATGGCGATATATCCCATTGCTATTTCTCTAATATTTTTAACGTTTTTACATCCCGTATTTAAAGGAAAGTCAGAAGTATATCAAGGTAGCTTGATATTAACCTTTATCATTAGTTTATTTGATGGCTTGAATGCTGCAGGAATAAAAATTAAAGTAATTAATGATTTTTTTACTCATCTACTTCCATTATATAATGTAGGGTTAGGGTGGTTAATTCCCTCTGTTTTAGGAGGCTTAGGTGGCTACATATTTACTATATTAAGAGGAAGAAAAATAATATTAGTACTTATGAAGCCCAAAAAAAATAAATGATTTGTCCAATGCATTTTAGTCTGTTATATAAGGGACAGCAAGCGCCTGATCTGCTTCGTGCTGCTTACGGTACTGCGAAGGAGTCAGGCCGTTCCACTTTTTAAAGGTTGCGATAAAATAGCTCAGATTATCAAAGCCAACCTCCAGCGCAATATCGACCACCTTGCGGTCACTTTGCTCCAGCAGTCGGCAAGCCTTCTGAACCCGGTGGTAATTGATGTATTCGACCGGGCTTTTTTGCACCATCTGCTTGAAGAAACGGCAAAAATGGCCCTCGCTCATACGGATCTCATCGGCGATATCCCGCAAACGAATAGGCTCATGAGCATGATTGTTGATATACGCCAACACTTGTTTGATCCGTTCAACCTTGCTGCGTTGACCTGCCATAATCACGTCCTCTCCATTAGCCGGGGTCATATGTGGATACATGCTGGCGATGATGCTATAGAGCTGTGCCTTGGTCGTCAGTTCACGGGCAGGTGCATTCTGTTCATGGCTGGTGATGATGCGACGCAGCGCGGACAGCACCTCCTGTTCCCAGGGCAGGACTCCGCGAATGTGAGGGGGAGCGACCAGCTTTTTGCTGATAAAAGGGTCGATAAACTGCTCCTGCACCGTATCCTGCGTCCGGCTGTGCAGCAGATCTGGATGAAACACCACGGCAGAGAATACGCAGTTAGGGTCTCGTTTCAAATACCCGGCGTGAAGTTCCCCGCTATTTACAAAAAGGGCTTCACCTTCGCTGACCTCAGTGTAGGCCATATCCGTCTGAAATACCGCGCTGCCCCGCTCCACAACAATAAACTCCATTTCCTCATGCCAATGGCACTCCAGTACACAATCTCCAATCAACTGTTCCACGCCCGGATACACGCTGACCGGATACATGGGATTGCCATGAATACGATTTTCCCGCAGCATTTCCCGATTCATTTCCTGCACTCCCTTCCAGATGCCTGTTTAGTATAGAAAATATCAAAATATTGATACAATACGTCAAAATAAAAGAAGTAAACCCTTACATAAATCAATATTATTATAGTAAGGATTTCGAAAAAATCCAACAAGCAATTTGGGTTCAACAATATATAGATCGAAACGGAGGAAATAAACAGATGAAATTTACAGATGGCTATTGGATGGTCCGCAAGGGCTATGAAATACAAAGCCCTGCGGAAATCCGTGATATGGTGACGGACGATGCTTCCATAACGGTATATGCGGCAACTCACCGGATCGAGCATAAAGGAGACACCCTGAACGGGGCGTTACTGAAAGCGACCTATAGCTCGCCGATGCTGAATGTCATTCGGGTACGCTTCAACCACCACAAGGGACGGGTACATCATGGACCGGATTTTGAAATTCATACCTTGCCGACAAAGGTTGACATTACGGTAGATGAGGACGCAGCGGTGCTCCAAAGCGGCGATCTGAGTGTGCGGGTCGGCCGTGGAAAGAGCTGGGACGTAGGCTTTTATGTGGAGGATCGTAAAATCACGGGTAGCGGGCATCGTGGGCCTGGATACATTACAGACCCGCAGGATCAGCCTTTTTTCCGGGAGCAGCTGGAGCTGGGAATCGGGGAGTACATTTACGGCCTCGGGGAGCGCTTCACTCCGTTTGTGAAAAATGGGCAGGTGGTCGATATCTGGAATGAGGACGGCGGCACCAGCAGTGAGCAGGCGTACAAAAACATTCCCTTTTACCTGTCTAATAAAGGCTATGGTGTGTTCGTCAATCATCCGGAAAAGGTATCGTATGAAATTGCATCGGAAAATGTTTCAAAGGTGCAGTTTAGCGTCTCTGGCGAATCGTTAGAGTATTTTATTATTGGTGGAGCCAACCCTAAAGAAGTGCTGGACAATTACACCAAGCTGACGGGCAAGCCCGCATTACCTCCTGCCTGGACCTTTGGTTTGTGGCTGACCACCTCGTTCACGACCGACTATGATGAAGCGACGGTGAATCATTTTGTGGACGGGATGGCTGAGCGTGATTTGCCGCTCTCGGTATTTCATTTCGACTGCTTCTGGATGAAGGAATACCAATGGTGCGATTTCCAGTGGGACCAAGATATGTTCCCGGACCCGGAAGGCATGCTACAGCGTTTGAAAGCAAAGGGACTCAAAATTTGCGCATGGATTAACCCGTATATTGCGGAAAAATCCATTTTGTTCGATGAAGGCATGGAGAATGGTTATCTGGTCAAAACCGCCGATGGCGGCGTGTGGCAATGGGATATGTGGCAGGCGGGGATGGGGCTGGTTGACTTCACGAATCCGGCTGCAGTCGCCTGGTACCAGGATAAGCTGAAGGTGCTGGTGGATCAGGGCGTGGATTGCTTTAAAACGGATTTCGGCGAGCGGATTCCTACGAATGTGGTATATTATGACGGCTCTGATCCGGTGAAAATGCACAATTATTACACGCATTTGTACAACAAGGCTGTATTTGACGTGCTGGAGGAAAAGCTGGGTAAAAATGAAGCGGCCTTGTTCGCACGTTCCGCCACAGCCGGGGGACAGCAGTTCCCGGTTCACTGGGGCGGCGACTGCTCGTCGACATATGAGTCGATGGCGGAATCGCTGCGGGGCGGCTTGTCTCTCGGTTTGAGCGGCTTTGGCTTCTGGAGCCATGACATTAGCG
>NZ_ASRY01000283.1 GCF_000520815.1 Paenibacillus maysiensis
ATAAAAGTGGTCGAATGCAAAGTCAGCACGATCCGGCTATCGGGCAAAGCGTCGTGGATCGCATATGCCGCAGCCGGGCGGTTGTGTACATCCACCACCGCAGGTGACCATCTTTTCAGGTCGGCAATCACCTCGGAAATATAACTTGGCCCCCGCTTATAACGTATGCAGGGCACCCCATCCACATCGGCGTTATCCGGCACCTCTTTTCCCCGTATGCCATATATCTGTACCTGAAGCTTATCGCTGACCAGCGGTACCATATGGGCAATAACCCGCTCCACCGAGCTGCTGCGGGGCGAAGGTATAACAAAAGAGCCCGGTGTAACGACTGCTACCTTCGGCCTCTGCATCAGCCCTGCACCTTCTTTCCTCTCTAATTCAAGCGCTCTCCTGCAAATTCTCTTCAACACTCATGGTGTATCATATCGCCTCCCTGCCTGAAAGGTGCCTGGCTTCTCACTTTGGGCAAGCTGCAAGGCTACCGTCCATGCCTGGCCGATCTTTGATACATATGATGGACTAGAACCACTGAATTGTCAGTTGGAGTCACAACAAGAAAGGGCGGACATACCCATGCTGCATGTCGGCGTCATGCTTAACCCGGCAACGTACCGGGGCATCCCCGCCATGAGGACGGGATATGAATCACTCGCCAATTACGAGGACGCTGGGTTGAGCTATGAGCTCATCCCCTGCTTCCTTCGTTTGGAGGATATTCATATATCGACCGGAACATGCCGGGCTTTTGTTAAACACGGTAACGACTATCAGCAGATGACTCTCCCGTTGCCACGGGTCATCCACAATCGAACCCTCTATCGGCAAAACGAAAACGCCAGTGAGATCAACAGACTGGTGCAGAATGGATTTTATATCTTTAATGAACAAAACCGTTTCCGTAAGGACCACATACATTCGATATTGCAGGAAGACCCTCTGTTGCACCCCCATCTTCCGCGAACGCTGCAAGGCAACCTGGCTTCAATTCGTACTTTGATGAAGCAGACCGGAGATGTCGTCATCAAGCCAAGCAGCGGGAGCATCGGCAGAGGAATTATGCGCCTGAGACATTCCCGTGGTGACTGGACTCTACAATGCGCACATCCCGCTGCACCCGATCGCTGGACCACACTGCGCCTGCACGCCGGAGAACTGCCTTCATTTCTGCACAAGCGGCTGTTGCATAGTCCTCATATCGTGCAGGAAACTTTGCCGCTCGCTTTGTATAACAACCGTCCTTTTGATATTCGCGTGACGGTTCAACGCGGATATGGCGGCATTTGGAGCGTAACGGGCATGTTTGCCAAAATTGCTCCCTCCCACACCTTCGTTTCCAACGTGGCGCAGGGTGGCTCAGCCCGTTCCTTGCTGGAGGTACTGTCACAGGTACAAACGGCTCAGCCATGGAACGCAGCCCGTGTGATGAATGACTTGGAAAGACTCGCGCTGCAAATCGTCCATCGGCTGGCACAAAACCTTCCCCGGCTGGCTGACGTCGGTCTGGACCTGGGCATTACGCAGGAAGGCAAAATTGTTTTTATCGAATGCAACGGCCGCGATCAGCGCTACGGCTTCAGCCAGGCAGGCATGAACAATGTCTGGAAAGAAACGTACACTCAGCCGATGGCTTATGCGCGTTGGCTTCTCGAACGGATGCCCCCGGCAGACACCGACCGTCCACTGTATTGATTTACGTCATATTCTGTGTCAATATAGTTCAGAGCGGTCTGACAGGTTCCGGCCAAGACGGCTCGGAAATGAACAAG
The DNA here is from genome assembly GCF_000520815.1 of Paenibacillus maysiensis. GTDB lineage: Bacteria > Bacillota > Bacilli > Paenibacillales > Paenibacillaceae > Paenibacillus > Paenibacillus maysiensis. The sequence goes on from NZ_ASRY01000283.1 coordinate 1,770, forward strand.
GGGGATCTGAAATGGCAAAACAGTGGCTGCGGCTCATGACCGAGCTATCATCGCGCAAGTGGGTGTGCCGGGTTGTGGGTTCCTTCGCGCAAAGCGGTGCAAGCCGACTTTTTATCCCCACCTTTATACGTACGTACCAGATCCAGACGCATGAGGCTGAGCAGGAATGGAAGGAATATCCTTCCCTGAACGCCTATTTTACACGCAAATTAAAAGCGGGCATGCGCCCGATTGATACGAACACCGAGGTGATGACCAGTCCGGTGGATGCGCGGATTACATTCACTGGCCCAATTACGTCCGGCACGATTTTGAATGTCAAAGGTCAGGACTATACACTGGATGAGCTGCTTAACCGCTCTCCGCGTCTTGAGAAATACACGCATGGCTACGCCTTTGTACTGTATCTCAGTCCGACTGATTATCATCGTATTCATGCGCCGGTATCCGGTACACTGGTGGAGAAGGAGTATTTGCGCGGCAAGGTATATCCGGTGAATGACTTCGGCTTACAGCATATGAGAGCAGTTCTAAGCCGCAATGAACGGCAGATTACGTACATTGCCCATGAATACGGCGAGGTGGCAGTCGTCAAGGTTGGCGCGATGAATGTAAGCAGCATCAAATATACCGATGATGAAGCCGTCTCATGGGAAAAAGGCGACGATCTCGCATATTTCGAGTTTGGCTCAACCGTCGTTTTGCTGACCGAAAACGGCACTTTTGATCCTGACTCTGCGTTGAAGCTAGGGGATGTAGTAAGAATGGGGCAGCGTCTCGGTTGCTTCCGGCAGGCTCCCAAAGCGTAAGCGAGTTTGCCGTTACAGCATGACTACGACAACACATATGAAAGAGGATCCAGCAAAATTGCTCGGGTCCTCTTTCACTCGGGTCCTCTTTCATATGGCTTATCTTTTTTATTCGTTATATGACGATCCTCAGAACCACCCGCTCATTCCTTACCTGATCTCGGATGGACTTTTCCCCGTGTACTGCTTGAATTGGCGGCTGAAGAAAAAAATATCGCGGTATCCCAAAGCCTCTGCCACCTCAGTCACATTCATTCCGGCATGCAGCAACAGATGCTGTGCGCGCTCAATTCGCATGCTGATGATATGAGATTGCGCAGAAACGCCCAGCAGCTCCTTGAACTTGATCGAAAAATAACGTGATGACAACCCTGCCCGTGCCGCCAAATCCTCGACACGATGAGGAAGCCCCGGATGCTGACGCACATAGTTGGCCGTTTCCCGAATGACCTCGGTTAGCTGGTGGCTGGCCGGCTGCTCCTGCGGCTCCTTGCGGTCGGCACGCAGCAGATGAATCATCAATTGCTTCAGGATCAGCCTGCCTTCCTCCTCAGCTCCGTAGGCACGCTCCAAGCGCAGGCGAACATACCTGGCGAGCATATGCTCCACCTCGACCGTTTCCTCCAGCATACGATAGCTGGCAGGGATGATCTCCGGCTGCTCAGTAAGATCAAAATGAATATAGGTAAGTATTAGCGGCTTTTGCGGGTTATGTGTGGCACTCGTATCATCCCCCGGCTTGAACAGGAAGCAGCTTCCTTTGCTTACCGGATAGGACTCCCCGTTCAATACAACCGTTCCTTCACCGCTCCATACATAAAATAAATCATAGTTTGGCATCGGCCTTTCGCGCACCTGCCATTTCCAGCCCGGCTCGCACACAATTTTGGCAAAGGCGGGCAACAGGATGAACGATGACGCAGACGTATCCAGCAAAATCTGCACCTCCTTATGCTATTCTTTCGTTGTCCCAGATCCCGTTAAATATAATATAAGCGCAGAACAGCCATTACGCAAAAAATAAAGCCGTCCCTCCCCATGGATTCATGCTCCAGCAGGTCAGGAAGGCTTCATTGACGCTTTTGCGTGACGCTTACCGTGTGTAATGCTATAATATGTAATCAAAATGACTTGGAAGGATGAAACCGGAATGAATCCACTGGCAGCGCAGTTAAACCGCAACATTCAGGCAGGCAACGAGCATGTATATGAAATGCTTTCTCTTTTAGGTAAAGAGATTTATTTCCCAAAAGAAGGAATTTTAAGTCAATCGGCTGAGGCGGGGAAACTTGCTAAAAAGTACAACGCTACAATTGGTATTGCTACCGAGGGTAGCGGTCCTATGCATTTGCAGGTCATTCAGGAGAAGCTGTCTGCATACAGCCCCAAGGACCTGTACCCTTATGCGCCTCCTGCGGGCAAGCCCGAACTGCGTAGTGTATGGCGGGAAAAAATGCTGAAGGAAAACCCGTCGCTCGCTGGAAAAAGCTACGGCCTACCTGTGGTTACGAACGCGCTGACTCATGGTTTGAGCATCGTTGCCGACCTGTTTACGGATGAAGGGGATGCTGTCATTTATCCGGATAAAAACTGGGAAAATTATGAGCTGACCTTTGGTATTCGCCGTCATGGACGATTGGTGAATTTCCCGTTGTTTACAGAGGATCAACGTTTTAATAGTGAGGGGTTACGCGAAGCGCTGCTGGCGCAGAAGGAATACGGCAAAGCGATTGTTGTGCTGAACTTCCCGAACAACCCGACTGGCTATACACCGGGAATCGAAGAAGGCAAAGCCATTGTTGCTGCCATTCAGGAAGCAGCAGAAGCAGGCATCAATGTTGTAGTTGTGACGGATGACGCTTATTTTGGCCTGTTCTTCGAGGATTCGCTGCATGAATCGCTATTCGGCCAATTGGCTGGACTTCATCCAAGAATTTTACCAGTCAAAATTGACGGAGCTACCAAAGAAGAATTTGTGTGGGGCTTCCGTGTCGGATTTATTACCTTTGCTTCGGAACATCAGGATGTACTGAGCGCACTGGAGCAAAAAACATTGGGAATCATTCGGGCAACGATTTCCAGCGGCCCTCACCCGTCGCAAACCTTCGTGCTGGATGCTCTCAAATCACCGGATTTTGAGCAACAGAAGGAAGAAAAGTTCCAAATCATGAAAGGCCGGGCCAACAAGGTCAAGGCGTTACTTGATAGCGGCAAATACGGAGATGTATGGAGCTACTATCCTTTCAATTCGGGTTATTTCATGTGTCTCAAGCTGAACGGCTTGTCCGCCGAACAACTGCGCACATATCTGCTGGAGCAATATGGTGTGGGAACGATTGCGCTGGGTGAGCATGATCTCCGTATCGCGTTTTCCTGTATTGAGGAAGAATATCTGGAAGACTTGTACGACATTGTTTATCGTGGTGTGCAAGACTTATTGAACCCCTAATCTAATCGGTCGGTATTAACTGGTTAGACGTATAGCTGGATTAAGCGGTGTGCCGGATGTTGCGGCATACCGTTTTTTTATATCCCCTGCTGAACGATTCATTCACAACTCAAGGCACTTATCCCTCAGCAGCCCGCAAAGATTCTTGTGCCAGCGGCAGCAAAATGATAACCTCCGTACCGGCTCCCGGCTCGCTCTCATATCGTATACTGCCGTTCATCGCTTCGATCATGCGAAAGGAGACTGCCGTTCCCAGCCCTGTCCCTACTTCTTTGGTCGAAAAAAACAAAGTGCCTACCCGTTCCAGATGTTCCGGGCTCATGCCTTTTCCAGTATCCTTGATATTCAGACAAGCCTTCTCTTCCTGAACTACCAGCTTTATGTATACCTTGCCTCCATCTTCCGCAGCCTCAATCGCATTTTTCGTGATATGAATTAGCGCCTGCAACAGTTGATTACGATCCGTATGTAGATATATTTCATTCCTCAACTCCGTCTGCATTCTTACGCCTTGCTTGGTCGCCATCGGTTTCAGGAGCAGAACAATCTGTTGAACCATGCCGGACAGATCCATCAGCTCCGTCTTCCCAATCTGCGGCTTGGATAAATTCAAATAGTCGCTAATAATTCTTTCGGCCCGATCCACCTCCGCCAGCGCCAACGCCATATATCTGCGGTTTTTTCCTTCCAGCCCCGACTGGGTCATTTGCAGGAACCCTTTAACGACCGTCAACGGATTACGAACTTCGTGAGCCATGGAGGCGGCCAGTTCCCCTAACGTATTGAGACGTTCAGCATATTTGATCTTTTTTCGCATCTCTTCCCGTTCGAGACTAAACTCCATCCAGCAAGAGGCGGCCCCGATACTTAGAAATTGAATTATAGCAAACCAGATAACCCCCTTGATCAGCTCGGCTTCATCCTCAGCCAGTCTGCCGCTGGCCCAGGAATGCATCATAAGAATAACCAGCATGATCACATTCATCCACACACTCATGAGCAAGTTTATCAATACCCGGGGCAGCATACCTTTGAGCTGCATAAATCTTTTTCTCACCAAGAGAGGTCCGAGATAACATAACAGCATGCTAATCAGCGCCACCCCGATGGAATCAGGTCCAATATAAATGCGGGCCATCACCATGAGTGTTATATTCACCAGTCCTGCTACGGGGCCAAAATATAAAACGGAGAGGATCAGCGGAACATATCGGAGATCCCAAAACAAGCCGTACCAGCTATACGAGAAAATAAGACAAAGCACAGAAGAGATACCCAGCACCCCTCCCATGAGCAATGGGGCCTGTTTCATATGTCGATGATCCGATAAAGCGCTGTACACCAGCAAGGGTACAAAAACCAGAAATATATTCACGAGCAGCTTGTCTGCCAGCATCTCGTCGTTCCCACTTTCCAAGTGATAATGTTTACATACTTCTTCTATTCTCGACAAAACGTGGTTTTCCCTCTCTATCCCCCCATATCCGCTGAAAAAAACAAGGCGATCCGGCAATCCACCTCCACATTGGCCCACGCAATCCGAAAACCCACTTCATAATATACGGTGTATCCTACATCACAATGACCGAGAGGAGAATGAGCATGGGAGCAGAAGAAACAAGAGGCGGTTACGGTGGTTTCGGCGCATTTACAAGCACAGGAACGATTCTGGTACTGTTCATTTTGTTAGTAATCATCAGCAAAACGATTTTTATTTAAGCAGAATGACATCTGCGCCCACGGCTGACCCATAGCAGTACCCACGCAAAAAGGCTATTCTGCAAACAGCGCTCGCTGCTTACGGAATAGCCTTTGTTTTTACTTTATACACACAGGATCAAACTTCTTCCTCATCTTGACCGTCCAGACGCCATTTTTTCGCCTGAGCGCCTCGTACCAGGTATACCACCAGCACTCCACCGGCCAGCGTAAGCAGCGTGGAAATCAGCCCTTCAGTTCCTCTCAACATAAAAGGAAGCCACAGGACGACCGCAATCGGCAACAGCAGCTGGACAACAAAGTCCAGAAAAGACGCACGGCGGGTATGGGCAGGAAGCGGATAGAGCTGAAGCCATAGCGAATCCTTGTGGTACTGCCTTAGCGAAGTAATCTGCACGCCGATCAGGAATATAAAAAATAAATACACAGCGATACCAATCCAGCTCGTATGCGTGATCCATATAATCAACAGGCCAAGGATTCCCAGCCGTATGACCATCCCCACAGGCTCTGTGCGCACAAAGGTCTTGAACAGCAGGTAACGATAAGCTCCCTTTTTGTCCCACGGTATGTTACCACCCAACCAGGACAACCAGCGACGCGGAGTCACTCTCTGCGTAAGGGCCGGCACATCAACAAACCAGCCCAAAGTACGCATCACACGGGCAGCCTGAATGCCTTCTGTACGGATCAGGTTTTCCCATGCCACCAGCAGCTTGACCGGAAAACGCAGGACAAGCACGTACACCACACCCACCAGCACGATAAACGGCAAGCTGCGCAGCGGAGGCTGCCACAGCCATGCGGCTACCAGCAGCACTGCCAGCGCCCAGCGAAGCAGACGATACCCCATACTCGCGCCGCGCGATACCATGCGCAGCTCCTGCCAGCCGCCATAGCTGAACAGCAGCTTCAGCAGCACGAACAGCAGTATGGTCAGCAGCAGTGGCTTAGGCGCAGTATCGCTGCGGATATACAGTGGCCACGCGATCACTAGCAGCAACAGCAGGCCGAATATTTTATACACCACGCCACGGATACGGCTAGACTTAAAATATTGGTGCATCGCATGCTCCTGCGGGCGCAGGAAGACGATATCGGCTTCATTCAAATACGTACGGAAGCTTACATGAGCGACCGGAACGGCTACAATGAGCATAATCCAGCGGATGGGCAAATCCGGCGGGATATGCATAATCAGCGACGTGTACCACGCGGCAAAGGCAATCAGCGCAAAGCCGAAGACGACCGCCAGGCCGCTCTGAATGACATAGCCGAGATAAGGCAGCACCTGTCCCCAAAACGCAACACGTCTTTCTTTATGCAAGCGTTGCAAATCCATGCTCATTCCCTGCCCTGCACCAGCTCATAAAATGCATCTTCCAGCGGCATGCCCGGCTTACCCGCCTGTGCTGTCACTTCGTCCAGCGTACCCTGTGCAATGATAGCACCCTGATGAAGCACAATGAAACGATCACAATAATTTTCAATCGTGGACAAAATATGAGAGCTGAGCAAAATGGACGAGCCCGAGCGCTTCATTTCCAGCATAAAATCAAGCAGGGAACGAATACCGAGCGGGTCGAGACCCAAAAATGGCTCATCAATGACATATAGCGGCGGTCCCGCCAAAAATGCGCACATAATCATCACTTTCTGGCGCATCCCTTTGGAGAGATGCATCGACATGCTTCCGCTCTTATCCCGCATACGGAACAAGTCCAGCATTTGGTCACTGCGGGTGCGGAAATCAGCTTCACTGACTCCATACGCTCTGGCGGTGAATTCCATATGCTCCATCACGGTCATTTCGGGATACAGCTCTGGAGACTCGGGTACAAAAGCAATGGCTCCCTGATACTGCTCGGGATTTTCCGCCTGCTTATGTCCCTGCACTCGGATTTCTCCCGCCTGCGGTGTCATCAGTCCCAAAATATGCTTCATCGTCGTACTTTTCCCGGCTCCATTCAGACCGATCAGCCCCACCATTTCGCCCGGCTTCACATCCAGAGAAATCTGGTGCAGCACCGGGCGCTTGGCGCTGTATCCGCCTGTCAGTCCATTAATTTGCAATACAGGCTGTTGTTCCATGGCTCCCCCTCTTCTCACTTATCCGTTCGGTTTTGATCCTTTTTCCTTCAGCCATCTTGGTGCTCCCTTGTTTTTACGATCACGCTCTCGCTGCGCTTTCCCTGCTTTGGACAAAACTGCTCCTTTGCCCTTACCTGGAGCCGAGCCATTTGCCGCAGTTCTGCCAGGACGACCGTTCTCGCCACGGGCAGGTGCCTTGCGGCTTTCCGTGGCTGCTCCGTCGGAAGTGGCTCTCGCTTCGGATGGTCTTACAGGCGCACGCTTGGCATCCACCGGACGCGGCACGACAATCCGCCCTCCGTGCAACGCACGCTCTGCAATGTCGATGCCCAGTTCACGGGAAAACTTACGCATGATGAATGTTTCGCGGTCGGTAACAACCGATGCAACCAATCCTTTGCGCCCCATCCGTCCGGTCCGTCCTGCACGGTGAACATAAGCCTGACTGTCCGTAGCCGGATCAAAATGGATCACCATTTCCAGTCCCTCAATATCCAGACCACGGGCTGCCACATCGGAAGCAATCAGCACCTTGAGCTTGTCCGCACGAAACTGGGCCAGCACGTTAGTACGTGTAACTTTGTCCGCATCACCGTACAGGGATGCTGTAGTCAGTCCCATATGCTTGAGCTTGGCCTCAATCTCCCCGATAGCATTGGTGGTATTGACGAACACCAACGCCTTTCTCGGATTAAAATGACGCACCAGTCGACGCAGCATGTCCACCTTATCCCGTTCTTCGGATACAAAGTAATAGTGCTCCAGACCGCTGGCCGTCTTCTGGTCGGGATCAATCCCGATTTCCACGTAATCCTTCATTTCCCGCTTGGCCAGCGCTTGAATTTCGTCGTTCAGCGTTGCGGACAGAAATACTAACTGACGGTCACGCTGGGCGGTGCCCAGGATGTTCGTGACATCGCCTGCTCCGCCGAGCTGGAACATCTGATCCACCTCGTCGATGACGATGGTTGTAATGTTGTGCATTTTCAGCTTCTTGGAAGCGATAAGTTCTCGAACACGTCCCGGTGTGCCGACCACAAGCTGCGGATGGTCCTTCAGCTTCTCGATCTGGCGCTTGACTGCTGCTCCACCGATCAGGCCGAGCACACGGATGCCGCGATGCTCCCCATAACGCTGACCTTCGCGTACAATTTGCATCGCCAGCTCCTGACTGGGAGCCAGGATCAGCTTTTGCGTAGCCTTTTTCTGTGGATCAATCGCTTGTAGTAATGGCAGCAAATAAGCCAGCGTCTTCCCTGTGCCGGTCTGCGAACGAGCCAATACATGCCTGCCCTTCATCATTTCTGGTATAGCCTGCGCCTGAACTGGCGAAGGCTGCGTAATCTCATGCTCAGTCAGCTTGGTCAACAGATCTTGTTCAATGCCGAGCGATTCAAAATTTAATGTCATGAAAAGGTCCAACCCCTATACGTAAATTCGTTACTCTCCATTATATGCGAAAACAGCCCTGCAACCAAATGCAGATATTTAGCCCTGCCCTCCTTTGCTACGAAATAACAAAAAATAAAGGATGTCCCTCCACCATCACATGGTTTGCGGGACATCCTTTATTTTTTGTTCATCACACCATGACCCAGTCTGTCGGTCAGTCTGGGCGCAAGCTGATACAGCTTGAGAAAAGGAGATATCCACCGTGGCAGATTAACCTCCTCCTTGCGAAGCTCCATCGCTCTCACGATATGATGCGCGACCTTGTCCGGCTTTAGCATAAACCAGCCTACGTTACGGACATATCCGCCCGAAGGATCAGCAAGGTCAAAAAATGGTGTATCGATCGGTCCGGGATTAATCGTCGTTACCGTAATTCCACTCCCGCGCAGCTCCTGCCGAAGCGCATTGCTGAATCCTAGCAGCGCATGCTTCGTTGCTGTGTAGGAGATCGATTTGGCTGTCCCGATTTTGCCGGCCATGGATGCCACATTGACGATCTGTCCCGTACCTCTTGCTGTCATTTGCGGCAGAAACGCCTTGATACAGCGGACAGCGCCCATATAGTTCACATCCATCATTTGTTCAAACTCCGCCAGGTCTGTCTCATGAAAATACTCAAACTTCCCGTAACCTGCGTTGTTGAGCAAAATATCAACCCGTCCATACTGCTCCAGCACCCGGGCAGCCACGGCCTCTACCTGCTCCTGACGAGTGACATCCAGAGGGATCAGCTCATGCCTGCCGCTAATTCCCGCCGACACTTGCTCCAACCGTTCCTGCGAACGCGCTGTCAAAATAGGTATCGCGCCCTTTTCGCTCAGCAACCGTGCGCAAAGGGCGCCAATTCCACTGGATGCCCCTGTAATGACAACCACCTTGTTTTGCAATGTACTCATGGTTATCCCTCCATCTTAAAGAAACCTGCTTCTTTAATATTAAGAGATCATCACCTGAATATCCAGCTCACCGATTCCTTCCATCGTAAGCGGAATATAAAGGACACGCTGAGGTACGAAGGAGGTCAAGTTTTCCGACTTCATGACCTGCGGAGGCGTAATGTCGACTACAATCCCCTGATTGGACAAAATCGTGCTGGCATTACCGCTGATCATATTTCCCAATTCCGAAATGGCGCTTTTGCCCATCTCATCAATTTCAGTCAAAACGAATCCGCCCATCATCGCCGAAACCATGCGCAACGCTACCTGTTCATTCAGACCGAACACAATATTTCCGCTAAGCTGTCCAGTCATCCCGATCATAATCCAAATATGGTCTTCCACCAGCTCGACATTTTTCACACCAAGATCGCCGGCTGAGGGAGAGATTTGGATCAATTGTTCAATGACCCGCCGCGCCGACTCCAAAAAAGGATTTATCACTTCTGCCTTCACGATCATTGCGCCCCTTTACGATGGGCTTTTAGACACACAACAAAAGTCCCATTTTAATTAGAATTTTATTTTTTAAAATGATGCATAACGAATCAGCCTTCAATAAAATACTCTCTCTATCACTTATCGACAGCTATCTAGCAATTTTTTATAGCCGAATCACAAAAAATGTGAATAATGTCCTATTCCATCGCTCTCCATCGAATTTAAATGGGTTACTTTTGATGTATAGCAGGACTTTAGTCTTTATTTTCCAATATACCATACTTCACAGTGTTCTGCTTCGATTCATTGCCCTTCCCGCTCGAATAACCTATAATTTAATGAAATAAGCATAACGATGGTTTTACATATGCACAGGTGGATTTGTGAAAAATCCTCAGGCTGTACTGCTGCGACAGAATTAAGAAAAGAGAGGAGGAACTTCATGAACATCAGTCAACTTGAAACACTTATCATGATTTCCAAAACGATGAGCTTCCGCAAAGCTGGAGAACTTCTCAATTTGACGCAGCCGGCGGTATCCGCCCAAATCAAAAGTCTGGAGGACGAGTTCAAGACCATTCTGATCGACCGCAACCAACCCGTCACCCTGACCGACCGAGGGGCTGTTTTTTTGGAACATGCAGAGCGGATCTTGAGTGTTGTCGAGGAACTGCGGCAAAAATTGTACGATCTGAACGAAACGCCGCAGGGTCATATTGCACTGGGCACTACGACGTCCATCGCCATTCAAATTTTACCGCGTGTACTTTCCTACTTTCAGGATCAATTCCCGCTCATCAAAACCTCCATTCAATCCATGGCTTCCTCCATGATTTATCAGCAGGTGGAAAACGGGCTTATTGATGTTGGCATCGGTTACTTAATCGAACGTAATCCAAATTTGAGCACTTCAATTTTGTATTACGATTCCTTTGAGCTTGTCGTATCGCCTACTCATCCGCTGGCCTCCCAACCGCATGCTACTATTGAAGCCCTTCGGGAAATTCCACTTATTCTGCTCTCACCCGATACGGTAGGACGAAAATTCGTGGACGATGTATTCAAAAAACACCAAATTGTGCCTCATGTTGTGATCGAATTGTCCAGCAGCGAGGAAGTCAAACGGATGGTTGAGATTAATCTGGGCGCTGCCATTATTTCCAGGCTATCGGTCACTTCTGAGCTGCGTGCAGGCACATTAAAAATGATCCATATTCCCGAGCTGGAAGTTAGTCATCCAGTAGGAGTGATTTATAAATCCGGCCGATATCTAAACTCAGCCATGCAGCAATTTTTAAGTGATCTGAAGGGGATGCCGGAGACGAATTTTACCAGTTCTGAATAACGTAATTCGCTATGAACACCATACAAATATAAACCTTGATTACGAAAGGAAGACAGGCGATGAAATTTGATCTGCACACCCATCATTTCCGCTGCGGTCATGCAGACGGCAATATTCGGGACTATATCGAAGCAGGCATTCAGTCCGGTTTACAAGCGATTGGTATTTCGGACCATTCCCCTTTCCTGGGCAGCGAACAGGATCAGGCTTTTCCGAAAATTTATATGGCAAAATCCCAGCTTGCCGAGTACGTAGAAGAGGTACAACAGCTTAAAAAGGAATACGAAGGCCGCATTGACGTGTTGCTCGGATTAGAGACGGATTATTTTCCTGATTATGCGGAACTGTATCGTTCCACCCTGGCCCCTTATCCGTTCGACTACCTCATTGGGTCGATTCACAATGTCGAAGGGGACAGCATTTTTAACCGTAACCGTTGGAATGACGTAAGTGATGCACGCAAAATCGAGGTCAAGCAAGCTTACTATGCGCTCATTCAGGAATCTGCGCGGAGCGGTATGTTTCAGATTTTGGGTCATATCGACGCGATGAAGGGGAATTTCCCGGCTTTCTCAGATATTCCTGCCGATGAAGCCATTGACGAAACCTTGAAAGTGATTGCAAAATCCGGTGTTGCCATTGAAATTAACACATCAGGTAAAACCAAACTGAGTGGTGGATGGTATCCATCGGCCTCCATTTTGGAAAGAGCGCATCATTTTGGCGTAGAGGTCACTTTTGGTTCAGATGCCCATAAGCCTTCGCGGGTAGGCGATGATTGGGACGAAGTGAAGGCGATGCTGAAGGATATTGGCTTCCGGGAATGGGTTTATTTTAAACAAAAACGTAAAATTCCGGTGTCGCTCTAAAATTTGTTTAGGGTGGGATTTGCCGCTCAGCTGCCACCCACCTTAAACCGTACAGCTCCATTATTTTAAATTAATGACATCTATGTGTGAGGAGAATTACAAATGTATCCGGAAGACCCGATGGACAAGTTCAAAAAGCTAAAGCATGACATCACGCGATTTATGCTAATCTATAAATTTGCGCTCGACGAAATGGAAACCAAGATTGAAATACTAAAGCAGGAATTTCAAGCGTTGCACGATTACAGCCCTATTGAGCACACCAAATCACGCCTCAAATCCCCTGAGAGCATCATGAACAAAATGGTTCGTAAAAATAGCGAGTTATCCCTGGATGCTGTCAAGGATCATATTAAGGATATCGCGGGCTTGCGTATTACTTGCTCTTTTATTTCGGATATTTATGATGTCAGTAACATGCTTCAGAGACAGAGTGACTTGAAGGTGCTGGAAATCAAGGATTACATCAAAAATCCCAAGTCGAACGGTTACCAAAGTCTGCATCTGTTGATCCAGGTTCCTGTATTCATGTCCGACCGCCAGGAGCTGGTCTGCGTAGAGGTACAAATTCGGACCATTGCAATGGATTTCTGGGCCAGTCTGGAGCATAAAATCTTTTATAAATACAACCAGTCTGTTCCCGAAAGCCTGACACGTGAATTAAAGAACGCAGCGGATTCCGCTAATGCGCTCGATCTCCAAATGGAACGGCTGCATCGTGAAATCAAGGAGATTAAAGACGCCCGAGGTAAAGAAGACTCCATGGAAGAGCTTCGGAAGATTATGATTAATAATCAGCAATTTTCGGTGCCAGCCAACTTTTTGAAGCTGCTCGGGGAGTGATTGGACAGACTTCGTTGGTGATCCACCGCTACGCGAATGATTTGATCTTACGATCGCTGTTACAACGGGATTCTCTGGATTGTATATGCCCTTTAAAGGGTAGAATCCCATTGCAAAGGCGAACGCCTTTAGCTGATGACGTTCTCTTCTAAACTCAAACTTAATCCTTCTTCATCATTGCTGGAGGTCACTTGGTCCGCATACTTTTTAACTTCGTCAGGCGCATTCCCCATTGCGATGCCCAGCCCAGCGAATTTCAGCATATCAATATCATTGAAATTGTCACCAATTGCCATGATTTCTTCCTTTTTAAAACCATAACGGCTGATTATCTGCTGAATTGCTTTAGACTTAGATGCATCTCCAGACATAATTTCCAGATAAGTTTCTTTTGATTTGTAGATGGTTAGAACGGCGTTGTCTTTCTTTAATACTTCTTCAAGCTCTTCGATTTCTTCAGACGGACCCATACAGAGAATTTTATGCATTTCAGGGTTTGTGTTTATGAAGGTTTTAAGGTTCGCCTGAGTAGGCTGAGCCCCTGTGATATTTTGCTCTTGAACAATCCATTCGTTTTGTGGATTTTCAACAATCCATTGATCATGGCTGTAGATGTTAATATGAATGTTTGAGAATTTGCTTTTTACAGCCTCATAAATGCCAATAACATTCTCTTGAGGCAAGCCTTTGCTGAAAATAGTGGTATTACTCCTACAGTCTATTACCAGAGAACCACTGTAGCAAATAATGGGTGAATCGATTTCCAATTCTTGTTGGAGTGGCAGGATTCCACTTGGCATTCTAGCAGAAACAAGGACAAATGGTACACCCAGGTTTGTTGCTTTTTGGACTGCAAGCTTTGTTTTCTCGGTTATCACATGATTAGAATTAATTAAAGTCCCGTCTATGTCACTGAAAACTGCTTTTATCTTTGTCATATTAGCCCCCCTCGAGGTCATCTTTAACTGCCTGCCCTTCATTAATAAGTCTGATCTCAATGTTATTTTCCTCAAAATTCCTTCTAAAGCTATCTGGTGGCTTTTCATTGGTAATGATCATGTCAATATCACTAAAATTAACACCCTTATAGGAGCTGATTTGATTAAATTTCCGTGAATCCGCCAACAGAATAACCTCTTTTGATCGTTTTGCTACTAAATCTTTGATGACCGCATCTTCAAAGTTTGAAAAATAGATGCCATCCTTTAAAATACCAGCTGCACCAAGAAAAACTTTATCAAAGTAAATATCATTTAACTGAGATGCCACATTAACATCGAAAAAAAAGCGATTTTCAGGATTAAACTTTCCACCTAGCAGGCATATATCGACTTCATTGTTGTTAGATAGTGCTTCTGCATTATCAAGGGAATGAGTATAAACTGTAGAGCTTGTATTGAGATGATCACAAAGAAATTTTACTGTCGTTGAGACGTCCAGAAAACAAAGGTCACCTTTGTTGATATAAGAGGCAGCTATTTTTCCAATTTTATATTTATCTTCAGAGGAAGCATGGACTCTTTCCTTATATGCTTTTATTTTGTCCTTAAACTGAGGTAACGCAATACCTCCATGGGTTCGTATCGCAGCACCTTCATCCACTAATTTAATGAAATCCCGCCGGGCCGTGTCTCTGGAAATACCGAGCATATCGCATATCTCCTGATTCGAAATCATCTTTTCTTCCTGAAGCCTCTCAAGAATTTTCACTAACCTTTCTTCTTGATAAATAAGTATCACCTCCATAAATCAATTATAAGCATTATTGCACGATTTGTTAAGTGATATTAAGCATTTTTTGTAAGTAGTATGTACTCATCTATTTATCGCAGCGTATCCTTTGTATCCTTATTTTCGTCTACCTTAATATAATGAAAACAAGTCCATAAGGAGTGATTCATGAATGAGAAAGATACTTGTATTAGGTGGAACGCGATTTTTTGGCAAAAGGCTGGTGGAACGTCTGCTGGAGGACTCTGAGAACAACGTTACGATCCTTACACGAGGTCAAACAAGCGATTCGTTCGGTGAGCGCGTTCAGCGGATTATTGCAGATCGTAACGATGCGGAAGCGCTAGCTGAGGCGGTAGGTGAGCAGGTTTGGGATGTTGTCTACGATAATATTTGCTTTTCTCCAGATGAAGCCAGAGAAGCCTGTCGCATTTTTGATGCTAAAGCCAAACGGTATATTCTGACCTCCAGCTTATCCGTCTACGATCCAAGTCCGGAAGTGCTGACCGAGAGTGTCTTCGACCCTCAGGCTTACCTGGTTTGCAAAGGCGGCAAGGACGATTTTACATATCAGGAGGCTAAACGGCAGGCAGAAGCGGTTTTCATGCAACAAGCTACGTTCCCGGTTGCCGCTGTTCGTTTTCCGATTGTATTAGGAACAGATGATTATACGAGAAGACTTCATTTTCATATTGAGCATGTTCGTGATGGAATAGAAATCGGCATACCGAATCCGGCAGCGCGCATCTCGTTTATCCGTTCTGACCAAGCCGCAGATTTTCTACTTTGGCTTGGTCACTCTCATTTGACAGGACCCGTAAATGCTTGCTCGGACGGTACCGTGAGGATCGGAGATGTCATTTCCACCATTGAGCAGGTAACCGGGAAGCAAGCCGTGATTCAAGAAAAAACAGTCGACGAGCATATGTCTCCATTCGGTATTACACAATCGTGGTACATGGATACAACTAAAGCCCGATCAGAGGGGTACTCCTTTCTTTCCCTGACCGAATGGCTTCCTGAGCTGATAAGCGACCTGAACCGTACCTATGAATCTTAATAGTAACTTGTAAATCGCACGTAGCTACAATAAAAACAAGACAAAAAAAGAGGACCCGAAGCTTCGGGTCCCAGCAACATATATTATTCAAAAGGGGGTCATGTCTGTATTGTACCCGTCCTGTGTTAGAGTTGTTTTGCAGTTATATTTCATCTCTGTAACAAAATATTCCACTGCCGTTTCTACGCATAATCCCCTTGGGTCATCGAGAACACCAATACACTCGGCACTTCTCCTGAATGATCATAGGCACTGATTGTGCGCAGTAGGCGCAGCTTATTTTTGATCAGCACACGCACGGAAGCCTGATTATCCTCATGGCAACGACCTTCGATCCGCTTGAGCTTTAAAGAACCAAAACCAAATCTCAGCATTTCCTCCACAACCTCTGTAGCCAGCCCCTGTCCCCAGAAAGGACGATCCAAAATATAGCCTAGCTGCGCCTCACCCGCTTTTTCATTCCATTGCTGAAAAGAAGCGATACCCAGCAGCGGCGAGTGGCTGCGTTCATTATGTTCATGGAGTTCGTTGCGTTCATTGAGTTGGCCGGATTCGTTGTATGCTGCTGTATTTCGCCCATGCCATTCCACCGCAAAATGCAGGGAATCCAGGGAATCCGCAGCTACTCTGATTTGCGCTACCAGACGCCGCATCCGCGCATCGACTGGCTTGCGAATCCGGTTCACATACCGGATAACCAATGGATCGGACAACATCCGTTCCAGCGCGGAGTAATCCCCCGCTTGTAGCTGGCGCAACCGGACACGGTCGGTATAAAGCTCCGGTAGCCCTGAACGAAGCATTTCTCTGGTCAGCACAATGATCCCTCCTGCGGATGGATTGGCTTTTTGCAGCGAATAGTTGCACAATCAATCCAGGTCCTGAATTCCCCGGTAAATGCCTGTGCGCAGCTCACGGATATAATACGGCAAAGAAGGTACACCGGCTTCCTCTGCCTGTTTTACCGCCAATTCTATATCGTAAGGCACACGTACAAATTGAATGGAAAAGGGCGCAGGCGTATCTTCTCCCAGGTTTCCCTCCAAAATGCAGTAAGAAGCCTGAGTTACATCCAGCGGATTCCCCACACTGCCGACATTAAAAAGCGTCTTGCCCTGAAAATGCTGAATAAAGGCATTATGCACATCTCCATACCCAACAATATCCGGGGCAAAAGCGGCTTTTCCATTTTCCTCGGCCAACGGGTCGAACATGGCGAGTCTTTTCTCCGGCTCATCCCATGGCTGCACGCGATGATATACACTTTGCGGCGAAGCATGTACCAGACGGATACGACGTCCGCTCATCCTGAAATCATGATGAAACGGTAACTGTGCCAAATATTGTAGCCGTTCTGTGTCCAAGCGCTCGGCTTGCCAGCTAAAATTGAGATCATCCGTAATGCTAACCAGCTCATCCCAATTGCCTCGCACGACCACCTCGCAACGTTGACGGACAGCCTCCAGAACCTCGCAAGGGCTAGGCCCTTTGCCGATCAGATCCCCCAAACAAAACACACGACTAATTCCTCGGGAAGCAATATCCTCCAGCACCGCCTCGCAGGCAGGCCAATTGCCATGTATATCTGAAATGACAGCAATACGATCCATCTGAATATCACTCCTTTGTCCGAAACAGCTACACACTACACTAAACCCTTTTTATGTAGTTACAAGCCCATAATGATGAAAGTAAATATATAATAGCCTATTGATCGGATTTCAGTGTAATGACACTCAGCTCCGGCCTGCACAGCACACGAATCGGCAGATGGGTCATGCCAATGCCCCTGCTGACATACAGCGGCATCCTGTCGCTCCCCACATGAAATAATCCCTGAATGTACTTGCGTCCACCCGGAGGCGGCATCGGCGCTCCAATGACAGGCAAGCGCACCTGTCCTCCATGCGTATGTCCTGACAGTTGAAGATCAAAGGACATTCGCGCCGCCACATCCGCATAATCCGGCTCATGCATAAGCAGCAGCTTGCACATTTCATCAGACAGTCCGTGTATGGCACGCCGCGGATTGGGCTTGCCCATAATGTCATCCTCTAACCCAACAATCGCCACACGCTGCCCGGCTCGCTCTACAATCGCGTGTTCATTTCTCAGCAACGTAAACCCGGTTTTTGGATATAGCTCCTGTACCCCGGCTGGTAAACCCCGATAATCGTGATTGCCGAGAATGGCGAATTTACCGAGTGTGGCGTGCATCGAAGCCATGACCGGAACAGCGGCTTTCATAGATACGGCATAATCATCTACAATATCACCTGTAAAACAAAGCAAATCCGGTTTCAGTCCTGCAATCCGGTCCGCAAGCTCCCGCAGGTCCTGCTCATCCATGTGAAAGCCCAAGTGTACATCACTAAAATGCACGACTCTGATACCGTCAAAAGCCGACGGCAGACGGGGCAAAGATAGCGTAAAACGTGTAATCTCCAAATGATTAGGCTCCCATAAGGAAGCGTATCCTCCGGTTAAAAGCGCGGTTCCGGCTGTCGCTAAAGCGGCTTTTTTCAAAAAACGGCGACGCGAAGGATTGGCTGGCTCATTTGAAATGGAACGCCGCGAAGAACCGGGAGGGATAACGGCCTTATCGTGTGGGCCATCCTGACTCTCGCGGCGGGTTTGCGGCGTCTTCTCCATATGCGTGCCCCCTTGCTATCTATTCAACTATTGTACAGTTTAGATATCTCATGGTTCAAATATCTCACGCTTTTAGCCCTCTAGCGGTTGATGGCTAACCATCGTTCTGCATAGTCTACCAAATCTCGCTGCCTCGCTAAAAAACACGATGCATCCCCGATGTTCACCCGCGTAAAGGCTGCGGGACGATCCCGTTCAAAATCAAGCCCCAGCTTGTCAAAATCATCCGAGGATATATTAAAATTCTGAAAAGATACCCATGCCCTCTCCCCGTTCACCATCATCGGGGCCTGATGGGTCGTTTCTTCACGTCCATTGTACGCAATACGGTATTCCGCCAAATGAAAGGACGTGTTGCTGTCATGTCCGCAGCCCAGCAACAGCACATAGGCGTCTGTCTCATATAGCTTCGCCAGTGGCGAATGTTCACCCAGCCCGAAATCAAGCTCATGCCCTTCCAGCAAGTGTGAAGCCGCAGGTCCACGGGCCGCAAACGAAACATGCGGGTGTCCGCTGCGCAGTGTTCCCGGCAGGCCACGAAACGTTTCCACAATGATACCCATGCCGCCGGTCAGCGTCCAGGCCGGATCATAGGCGGGCATTTCCTCGCGTACAAGTTCCCACCATGACTCATCCAGAGGCGGGTTCATCCATGTCGACGGATCGGTCAGATCATGGGACTGCGTCGGCGTGACCAGCGTTCCTTCCGGGCCAATCGCATCGGTTAATGCCAAAAGAATCGCAGAGGCCCCTCCCGGAACAAAACTGCCAAAGCTGCGCATCGACGAGTGCACAAGCAACGTCATGCCTTTTTGAACCCCCAGCTCCTTTAATCCTTTCAGTACATCCGACCCGGTAACGGGCCGACGCGTCATCGGTTGTACAGTCACCTGTCCTGCCCCCTTTTCTCCAAAAACGATACACAATACCATAATTATACCATAACTGCTGCCCCACTCTCCTCCCTCCATGGTAACTCCTATCTGTCCTGAGCACAAAAAAACAGACTTTCTCCGGTTCAGGGAAAAAAGCCTGTTTTGGTATAAAGTATTCACTGGCTATTGCTATACGGTCAACCAGCGCTTGAACATATGCTTGGTCGTTTGCTTGTTCATTTCAGCAATGGAGGTTGTCAACGGAATGCCTTTCGGGCAGGAACGTACGCAGTTTTGCGAGTTACCACAGCCCTCCAGCCCGTCGTCCGTCATCAACGCATCCAGCCGCTCCTCCTGATTCATTTCCCCAGTTGGATGGCTATTGAACAGACGAACCTGAGATATCGCCGCAGGTCCAATGAATGTCGTTTTCTCGTTAACATTCGGGCAAGCCTCCAGGCAGACACCGCAGGTCATGCACTTGGACAGCTCATACGCCCATTGGCGCTTCTTCTCTGCCATTCTGGGGCCGGGACCCAGATCGTAGGTACCGTCAATCGGAATCCACGCTTTGACCTTCTTGAGCGCGTTAAACATCCGGCTGCGGTCGATGACCAAATCCCGTACAACCGGAAACGTGCTCATCGGCGCGATGGTAATCGGCTGCTCCAGCTTATCGACGAGCGCCGCACAAGCCTGACGCGGCTTGCCATTAATCACCATGGAGCACGCTCCACACACTTCCTCCAGACAATTCGACTCCCAGCATACCGGAGCCGTCTCTTTACCATGACTGTCCACCGGGTTACGCTGAATCTCCATCAACGCACTGATTACATTCATCCCCGGTCGATAAGCCAACTCAAATTCTTCCGTATATGGATTCGCATTAGGTTCATCCTGACGGGTCACAACGAACTTCACGGTTTTATCCGATTTCACTGCTTGCTCCGACATCTCATACACTCCCTTCTGTATCTTCCTTTACTTGTTCTTGGAGTAATCCCGAATACGCGGCTTGATCAGCGAAACGTCCACCGCTTCGTACGAGATTTGCGGTCCTTCCGGTGTCCAGTCCGCAATCGTCGTTTTCAGGAAATCCTCATCGTTGCGATCCGGGAAGTCCGGTTTGTAATGGGCCCCGCGGCTTTCGTTGCGCAGCAGCGCCCCTTTGGTCATGGCCTCAGCCAATTCCATCATATTCCACAACTGACGAGTGAACGCCGCACCCGCATTGTTCCAGCGTGAAGCATCATTGATGTTAATGTTGGAATAACGCTCCTTCAGCTCCTTGATCTTGTGGATCGTAGCTTCCAGCTTGTCATTATAACGAACCACGGTCATGTTGTTCGTCATCCACTCGCCCAGCTCTTTGTGAAGGACGTAGGCATTTTCTTTCCCGTCCATATGCAAAATACGCTCATACTTCTCCGTCTGCTGGTTGACCGCCGCATCGAACACGGAGGAAGCTATATCCTGTGCGGATTTTTTCAAGCCTTTGATATATTCCACAGCCTTCGGTCCAGCCACCATACCGCCATAAATGGCTGACAGCAGCGAGTTGGCACCCAAGCGGTTCGCACCGTGATACTGGAATTCACATTCTCCGGCGGCGAACAGCCCCGGAATATTGGTCATCTGATTGTAATCGACCCACATGCCGCCCATCGAATAATGCACAGCCGGGAAAATTTTCATCGGGATTTTACGCGGATCGTCACCGACGAATTTTTCATAAATTTCAATAATACCGCCCAGCTTCACGTCCAGCTCTTTCGGGTCCTTATGGGACAGATCGAGGTACACCATGTTCTCGCCATTAATGCCGAGCCCATCATCGACGCATACACTGAATATTTCACGTGTCGCAATATCACGAGGGACCAGATTTCCATAAGCCGGATACTTTTCTTCGAGGAAATACCAAGGCTTGCCGTCCTTGTACGTCCAAATACGGCCGCCCTCTCCCCGTGCAGACTCGGACATCAGACGCAGCTTGTCATCCCCCGGAATAGCCGTCGGATGAATCTGGATAAACTCGCCGTTGGCATAGCGTACGCCCTGCTGATATACCGCCCCGGCAGCCGTACCGGTATTAATCACGGAATTCGTGGTTTTGCCGAAAATAATGCCGGGTCCGCCCGATGCCAAAATAACTGCATCCGCTGCAAAAGTCTTCACTTCCATCGTGCGCAAATCCTGCGCACAGATGCCGCGACAGATACTCTCATCATCGAGTACAGCCTGTAAAAACTCCCAGTTTTCATACTTGGTCACCAAACCTTCGGATTCCCAGCGTCGTACCTGCTCATCAAGTGCGTACAGAAGCTGCTGCCCTGTCGTCGCTCCGGCAAAGGCTGTCCGATGATGCTGCGTACCGCCGAAGCGGCGGAAATCCAGCAGTCCTTCCGGTGTCCGGTTAAACATGACACCCATGCGGTCCATGAGATGGATAATACCCGGAGCCGCTTCACACATCGCTTTTACCGGGGGCTGGTTGGCCAGAAAGTCGCCGCCATAGACCGAATCGTCAAAGTGAATCCAGGGCGAGTCGCCTTCACCCTTCGTATTCACCGCGCCGTTGATGCCGCCTTGAGCACAAACGGAGTGGGACCTTTTGACCGGAACCAAAGAAAATAAATGAACGTGAACTCCTGCCTCTGCCGCCTTGATCGTAGCCATTAGACCCGCAAGACCGCCGCCCACGACAATAATGTTGGATGCTGCCATTTCTGCTCACTCCTTTTTTTCAGGATTTTATTTTATCGTTTGAATACCTCGTTTACAGCAGCTGTTGAATAGCGTTGTATTGTACCCATGCGGTTGCTGTTTCCTGAAATTCCGCGCTGCGGAATGCCAACAGGGAAGCGATGAAGCCGATGGATACAACCACGAACAAGGTCATGCAGATATAGGAAGATACTTTTTGCGCACGTGGTCCCACCGTAATTCCCCAACTGACCATAAATGCCCATAGTCCGTTAGCAAAGTGAAAGGATGCCGAAACGACACTGATTAAATAAAGGATAAAATAGACCGGATTCGTCACAATGCCATGCATCACGCCGCCTAGCTCCTCATGTGTTACATTACCAAGAGCCACCTGAAAACGTGTATCGTATACGTGCCAGATAATGAACACGAACGTAATCACACCGGAAATGCGCTGAAACAGAAAGCGCCAGTTACGCGAATAGCCAAAACGTTTGACATTTGGATCAGCCTGGTAAGCGATATACAAGCCATAGATTCCATGGAACAGCAATGGCAAGTAAATAAATAACGTTTCAAGCACAATAACAAGCGGCAGACCATTCAGGAAGGCCACGCTGCGATTGAATCCTTCCTTGCCGCCCTCCACCGCTGTGAAGTTGGTCACCAAATGCTCTACAAAAAACAGAGCCAGCGGAATGACGCCAAGAAGCGAGTGCAGCTTTCTGGAATAAAATCCTCTCATCTAGGTAATGCTCCCTTCTCCCAATAATAGCGTTTTCAATAGTAATATAACATATAAAATGACAGTTCCCGACAGGAAATGTCTAACAAGGTGTTCCTTAAAAGAGAAAACAAAGGTGTGAACATCTTGTGTCGCTTTCATGTTACTCCTTTTCGGCTTATAATGGAATTGCAATATACGTATTAATTGTTATGTCTTTTTTGCATATAGAGAGGAAGTGGATGATTTGTTTGAGGATTTGAACGCTTTTGCCGTCATTGTCGAGCAATCCAGCCTGAATAAAGCCTCCAAGCTGCTTAATCTGTCCCAGCCCGCCCTGTCCCGCAAAATCGCCAAGCTGGAGGAGGATCTGGGCGTAAACCTCTTTGATCGACGGGGCAAACGACTCGAAATTACGTCGACAGGCCGATTTGTATATACCTTCGCACTGGAGCAGCGCCAGCGCCAGCTTCGTTTTTTACAAAAGCTGTCCCAGCACAAAAATGAAGCCCAGAGTATGCTCACCCTTGGTGCAAGTCTGACGACACTCCAAACGACACTGCCTACTCTTGTTGAAGCTTTCATGAGCAAGCATCCCCAAACCGAGCTGAAACTGCTCACAGGCAAAACCCATGAAATCGTCGCTTTTGTACGCGACAAAAAAGCAGACGCCGGTATTGTCGGGTCTGCCATTCATGAGGCCGGCTTGCGTTGTATTCCACTGTTTGACGATCATTTGGAGCTAGTCGTTCCGATCGGACATGAATTAACGATGAAGACGGGAACGGCTTCGATGAAAGACCTGCAAGGATTGCCAATGATTATTTTTTCCAAAGGAACCTGGTACCGCAGTCTGACCGATGACCTGTTCCAGCGCAGCGGCATCATGCCGGATATTCGTATGGAAATTGACTCGTTCGAGGCGATTGTGCGTCTGCTGCCGACCTGCAAGGCTTCCGCATTGCTGCCCAAATCCTACTTGCGCAGCGAGCTGCTGCGGGATAATGGGCTAACGGCGCTGTACTTGCCTGATTTGAAGGAGACACGGCGCACCACCTCCCTTATCTACTCGGAGACGACCGATCTGGGGCCGACAGCACGGCGCTGGATCAGCGAGACACGTGCATCGTTTGCGGGCTATCGTATGGTGTAGAGGAGATCAGCCTTCCTCGTTCACGTTAACGACCTCGTCCTCAAAGCGGCCGATATTGTCATTGGAGCCGATGATAACCATAATATCGTCCGCTTTTAGCCGATCCATCGCTGTGGGTGCAATCAGGATACCGTTCGCCGTATGAAGCGCTACGATGCTACAACCAAAGCGAGTGCGGGCATTCAGCTCAGATAGCGTTTTGCCATGCAGACATGCAGGAACGTTGAGTTCCACAATTCTGTATTCCTTGGACAGCTCCAAATAATCAAGCAAGTTAGGCGTAACCAGTTGGTGCGCAACCCGTATCCCCATATCCCGCTCGGGATAAATGACCCGGTCCACACCGAGCTTTTCCAACGCCCGTCCGTGCAGCACAGAAATCGCTTTGGCAACGACTTTGCTCACACCCAGCTCTTTTAGCAAAATGGCAGCCAGGATGCTAACCTGAATATCATTACCAATCGCAACAATGCCGCAATCGAAATTGCGAATGCCTAGCGATCGTAACGAATCCTCGTCTGTAGCGTCCGCTACGACGGTATGCGTCAACAGCTCACTCATGCTATCCACAATATCCTCATTCTGGTCAATGCCAAGCACCTCGCATCCCATATCTACCAATTGCAAAGCCAGGCTTGAGCCAAAGCGTCCCAAACCAATAACCACAAACTGCTGCGTTTTCATATCTACTCGAAAACTCCCTTATCCTATAATCATTTTGCCTTCCGGATGACGATATAATTCCTTACCCTTTTTCGGAGTCAGTGCATAAGCAAGTGTGAGCGGACCCAATCTGCCGGCAAACATCGTCAGGGTAATGACCAGCTTGCCTATAACCGTCAAATCAGGTGTAAGCCCCATAGACAATCCCACCGTACCAAATGCAGACACCGTCTCGAACAATATCATCAGAAAATGGTGATCCTCGGTTGCTGACAAAATCATCGTCACCCCAATGACAAACAGCAGCCCCAGCAGTGTAATGGTCAAAGCCTTGTAAATTCGTCCCTGCGCAAGTCTGTACTTGAACAGCACAATATCTTCCCGCCCCCGCAGCATCGAAATCACCGCTCCAATGAGCAGGGCGAATGTTGTGGTCTTAATCCCGCCTCCAGTGGAGCCAGGGGAAGCCCCAATAAACATGAGTATGATGATAAAAAACTGCGTAGCCTGTCGCAAGCCTGCAATATCCAGCGTATTGGCACCTGCGGTGCGGGGCGTTACGGATTGGAATAAAGATCCCAGCAGCTTTCCACCCCAATCCAGCGAGCCCAGTGTCTTCGGATTGGTAAACTCAAATACAAAGATGACAAGCGTGCCGACTACAATCAGAGCAGCCGTCATGCTGAGTACCACCTTGGTATGCAAGGACAGTCTCTTTCGCTTGCGGTATTCCACCAGATCGGACATGACCACAAAGCCGATGCCACCCGAAATAATCAGAAACATAGCCGTAAAATTAACAATCGGATCATATACATAACCTGTCAGGCTGCGAAATTCACCGAATAAATCAAAACCAGCATTGTTAAACATGGAGATGGCATGCCAGATTCCAAAATAAATCGCCCTGCCTACGGGCATATCAAAGGACCAGCGAACCGAGAATATCGTAGCGCATACGCCTTCAATAACCAGTGAGTACAGTAATACCTTACGGATTAACCCGACAATTCCCTCTACAGAAGTCTGATTCATCGCTTCCTGCAAAATGAGACGCTCCCGCAAGGAAATACGACGCTTGAACACCAGTGCAATCAAGGTAGCCATCGTCATAAAGCCGAGACCACCAATCTGGATCAGCGCTACGATAACCACCTGTCCAAAAGTGGTAAAAAAGATGCCGGTATCCTTTACGACAAGCCCGGTTACACAGGTCGCAGAGGCGGCTGTAAACAAAGCGTCTATAAATGCAAGCGGCTTTCCCGTTGTATTGGAAATCGGCAGCATTAACAACAAGCTGCCTATAAGAATGATAATGGCAAAGCCCACAACGAATATCTGCGGTGGAGAAAGCCGAAGCCATCTTGCATTGGGATTCATCTATTTATCACTGCTCCTACTTGGTGAATTATGAGCATGGAGACGCTCCGGGTGCAGATTGTTCTTCCGATTGCTGTTACCCCCGGATTTTTTTCTGATTTTATAAGCCCTTTTAATGGTTAAAATGGAAGAGGTAGCGCTCGCCTTTGTCTCTGAATTTTAACCTTAACAGGGCTTATCTAATCCAATAAAATTCAGAGACAACAGCGATCGGAAGATCAAATGGAGCACGAAGCGGACTTAACTCAGCAACGTTTTAATTATCCAACTTTTATTCGCACAAAAAAAGACACCGGAAATCCGAGTGCCTGACTTGGTTCCTGCTCACAGCCTACGAGGTTAGCTGACGGATTCGGGCTTCACAGTATGCCCTATTCACACTCCTGGTCCGGGACCGGCTGCAAAATTCACCCCAGTAACATGGTTCCCCCGTTTTCCTATGGAAATTCGGCTCAAATGTATATCGTTACCTATATATTTCATATGCATTATCTCAACAGATTATAATCTTTCTGTATACAGAGCACAAAACCGATTTCGTCGAAATAACGTTAAATTAGCGGTAATTTGAGAATAGGCCACCTTTAATCGCAGCTTATCTTATTTTATTGAAACTTTAAAGGCTTTCACTCCATTTTCATGAATATCCTAGGTCTGTTGGCGGGAACCTGTGCAGTATGATATCTTTAATGGATGTTCTTATTTACAGATTAAGGAGGAAACTCATGAATCCTATCGGGAAACCGGTCGTGCTCACGGCCAACTTCAAAAGATTAGGCTTGCTGAGCGGGATTGGCCTGATTTGCTTTTTTGTCTTTCAATTGCTTATTCCCTCGTTTAGTAATCCGAATCCGGAGGCACTGACGAATGCCAAGATCATCAGCAAGCAGGAAGCAGTCATACACGCGCTGGACTTCGCCCGCTCCGAGCTGGGCTATACCGAATCGCAGCCGGAAAAGCCTGTCGTGACCTATCAGGCCGAAACGGACCTGTACGGTTATTTATCCAGAGAAAAGCTGCTTCAACAGTATGACCGTACATGGAAAAAAAGTTTTCCTTATGAAACCTTCCGGGTCGATTTACCGGAACCTTCTTCCAAAAGCAAACTGCAAATTCATGTGGATTTGTCCACAGGCAAAGTCGTCAGCTTTAAACGAATGACCTCCAGCACCAGTTACACACAAGCTGATATTTCTACGGATGAGCAGGCACGTAGCAGGCTTGTACGTGCAGCCGAGGGAGACATGACGCTGGAAGCAAAGGAGCAGACAGCGGCAGCCTGGGTAAAACGCTTTGGCTTTAAGCCGTCGGACTTGAAGCTTGCGACAACCGAAGGCGAGGGCGGATTGAAGTACACCGTAAACGACAAAAAAATCGGCTCCTCTGTGCTTACGCTGGCGTTTACGTTTGAAGACGGAAATGTTCGCTCGTTTACACAGAGCTTTTCCGCCCCATCGTCCTATACGGATTATGTCAAAAAGCAAACGTACTGGGCTAACTGGATGACCTACGCGGGCTATGCTTTATTTAGCTTGGTGTTAGGCATACTTGCCATCGTATACGCCTCACTCACACGACGCCACACTTCCTTTGTACGAGGCATTGTGCTGTCCATTGTATATTTTGCTGCCAGTATGGCAGGGACATTTAACATGCTTCCTATACTGCAAGCAGAAGCAGGCGGTCGGGGAGCGCTTATATTTCTTATGATTTTGCAAATTTTTATTACTTTCGTAATGGCCGTATCGCTCTACTTCTCCTTGGTTGGCGGTGACGGGCTGATGCGCAAGGTTGGACTGAATGCCTGGCCACGCGCCAAAGAGCCGGGCTACGGGCTGTATGTGCTTCGCAGTATGTATGTGGGCTACTTGTGGGCCTTTATTTTACTCGGTGTACAATCCATTTTGTTCTTTGTGCTGGAGCGTACGTTTAATACGTTCTCCACAACAGATGCCACACAATCTCCTTACAACATGGCCTATCCATGGTTACTGCCGATTATGGCATGGATGGCAGGCATTGGAGAGGAAGCCGTATACCGTCTGTTTGGTATCCCTATGGTGAAAAAGATGGTGAGAAATACTTTTGTTGCCTGTCTGATTACCACGCTGATTTGGGCATTGGGGCACACACTGTATCCAATCTATCCGGTCATTTCCAGACCTATCGAGCTGACCTTCCTTGGATTGCTGTTCAGTTTTGTATTTCTGCGTTACGGCTTTATTGCCGCCATGTTCAGCCACGTTATTTTTGACAGCATTCTGATGGGTCTTAGCGTGATGAGTCTGGGAGACACGGTAAACCTGACCGCAGGTTTGTTCTGGATCGTATTGCCGGCCATTGTGGGCTACATCATTTACTGGTTTAGTCCAAAGAAGCCAAATCGAGTCATGTTTGAGCCCATAAAAAAAGAAGAGCCGTATTCTACGACTCCTCCTCCCGAAGGGCAGCTATAATCTGACGCGCAAGCTTATCACCAATAGAGAGAGGCCGGAAGTCTTCGACGCTGGCCTCTCTTATTTTTTTAAGCGAACCAAAATGCTTAAGCAGCAGCTTACGCCGCTTCTCGCCAATTCCCGGAATCGAGTCCAAACGAGAGGTTACCATGGATTTGCCCCGTTGCTCACGATGGAATGTAATGGCGAATCGGTGAACCTCATCCTGAATCCGTTGCAGCAGGTAAAATTCTTCACTGTTGCGGGCCAGTGTCACGGCCTCGGGAGAATCCCCCACCAGTAGTTGAGAGGTTCTGTGCTTGGCATCCTTCACCAGACCACACACAGGAATGAACAAACCCAGTTCATTCTCCAGCACATCCACAGCGGCCTTAATCTGTCCGCGTCCACCATCGACGACGATCAAATTCGGACGCTCCAGATTTTCCTTGAGCACACGTTCATATCGACGCCGAATGACCTCACGCATCGTTTCATAATCATCCGGCCCCTGCACCGAACGGATTTTATATTTACGGTATTCCTTCTTGGCAGGCTTGCCATCAATGAACACAATCATTGCCGAGACTGGATCGGAGCCCTGTATGTTGGAGTTATCAAACGCCTCCACGCGATGCAGGCTATCCAGCCCAATCGCACGCCCCAGATTGCTTGCAGCCTTGGATGTCCGTTCCTCGTCCCGTTCAATCAGCTTAAACTTCTCATCCAGAGCAACCCGTGCATTTTCCGTAGCCATACCCGTCATTTGCTTTTTCAGTCCACGCCGAGGCACCAGTACCTTTACATCCAGCCATTCAGCCAGAGCAAGTGCCGCCGTAGCTGGTTCCTCCAGCCCGCCGGACAGTTGGGCTTCTGTCTGGTCCTGATCCGTTGCTTCTCCATAATAAGCACGCTCTTCGGCCACCAGCAGCGCATCCGCGGAACGCTCGAACGGCTGCTCTTCATTGGGCACATCCGATAATGTCCCTGCTTCTTGCACAGCATTGTTACTGGTCTGTGCGGTTTCCTCGGTTGTTGCAGTGTGAGAAACAGCTTCCGCCACAGCCGATTGACCGACATCACCCTGTTCCGCCTGCTTCATCAGCTTCGGTGTATCCGGCAACAATATTTCCTGCGGCACCGCCGGGTTATCACTATAATATTGCGTCACATAGGACATAAAGTCACTGTAGGCCTCGCCGTAAAAAGGAAACGTAGACATATGCCGCTCGATCATTTTACCTTTACGAACATATAGGATCTGCACACACATCCAGCCCTTGTCTACCGAAAATCCAAATACATCGCGGTCCTTCGCATCGGCTGTCGTGATCTTCTGCTTTTCCATCATCGCGTCAATGCTGATAATCTGGTCGCGTAGCTCCTTGGCACGCTCAAAGTACAGCTCCTCTGCGGCCTCCTGCATTTTGCGTTGAAGATCCTTTTTGATTTCCTCATGCCCGCCACTCAAAAAAGAACCGATCTCCTGACCAATCTGGTCATACGTTTCCTTCGCAACCTCTTTCACACAAGGGCCCAGGCATTGATGCATATGATAATAAAGGCACACTTCCTTCGGCATCGCACCGCACTTGCGTAACGGATACATGCGATCCAGCAGCTTCTTCGTCTGATGTGCCGCGTAGGAATTAGGATAAGGGCCAAAATATTTTGCTTTATCTTTCAGAACGCGCCGGGTCACCTCCAGCTTGGGGTGCTCCTCGTTCGTAATTTTCAAATACGGAAAAGTTTTGTCATCCTTCAACAGCACGTTATAGCGCGGCTGATGCTTTTTAATCAGGTTGCACTCCAGAATGAGCGCCTCCATATTACTGCCCGTAACGATATATTCAAAATCACGGATATCGGAAACCAGTCTTTGCGTCTTGCCGTTATGGCTACCTGTAAAATAGGATCGGACCCGGTTTTTCAGCACTTTGGCCTTGCCGACATAAATGATGATGCCCTCGCTGTTCTTCATCAAGTAACAGCCCGATGCATCCGGCAGCAATGCTAATTTGTGCCGTATGTTCTCCAGCGCCTTCTCCTGATTCCACAAGTCCTCCGCATAAGATTCCATTCGTCCGGTTCCTCCTTCCATTCTTAAATGACTTCGACTACTATATAATACACCGGAATAATACACAAAAACGCCCCCGGTTTTTACAACCGGAGGCATTGACCGTTCATGCCCGCTCCCCAAGCCCCCGCAGGAGCATGGGTCACATGCGATGATTACTGGTGTTTGGCAAGCATGCTTTTCAGCGCTTCCTTGGAGTTCAGACCCACCACTTTATCAACGGGCTGTCCGTCTTTGAAGACGATCAGGGTAGGAATGCTCATAACGCCGAAACGGGAAGCAGACTCTGGATTTTCATCCACGTTCACTTTCGCGATTTTGACGCTGTCGCCAACTTCTGAGGCAAGATCCTCCAGAATAGGAGCGATCATTTTGCAAGGACCGCACCATGGCGCCCAAAAATCAACTAAAACGATTCCTGTACCTTCGACTTCTGCGTTGAAGGATTGGTCGGACACGCTAACAATTGCCATTGTATGTTCCTCCTTTATAGAAAAGTCAAGGTTATTATAACCTGCAATTTCTTTTTTTACACCTTTTAATTATATCACAATAGTTTTTTAATTGTAAGATATCAAAATAGCAAATTGATTCACAATTATCCCCGCTGATTTTTCCCTTTAACGGTAATAACATCTACAAAAGGGCGAATCCGGTCCATCAAACGCTGTCCCTTGTACAATTCCTCACCGTCCTTGCTCGTAAAGCTCAGATGCTTCTCCAGCCCTTGTAACGAATAATTCGAAGTATAAAAGGTAGGTTTGCGGTTCATTCGATAATTTAAAATCGAGCCCATCACATGATCCCGTACCCATGGACTCAAATTTTCAGCTCCAATGTCGTCAAATACGAGCAGATCACAATTTTTAAGCATTTCAGTCGTTTCCTTCAGCTTCTGCCCTTCCTGAATCATGGATTTTAAGTCCTCTACAAAATCAGGCATATACACAATCACACCGTTCAGTCCGGACAAGGCCAGCTCGTGCAGCAGATATCCCATTAAAAAGGTCTTACCCGTACCAAACGTACCTTCCAGGTAGAGTCCTTTTTTGGATAGGCCCTGGCTTTTCGTTTCTTCGATGTAACGGAATAGCTGTGTAACTGCGGGCATACGTTGTGCATCCTTACGTGCAATCTCAAGGGCATTATAGCCTTCCAAGAGCGCACGCTCATCCACATAAAAGCTTTTAATCCGCTGACGCACCCGCTGCTCGTGCTGTGAAGCTACCAGCTTGGCGCAAGGGGTACGGATATCCACCATTTCGGCTGTACCATTTGGGTATTCTACGCCCAGCTTGCAAAAATGTCCCTGAAAATCGTTAGGACACTGTTCGAGTCCCGGACAATTGTCGCAATTTCGACGATCCCTGGCATACTGAAAAAGCATACTCATGTTTAATCGCAGTTGTGTTTCGTCAATATCGGGATGCGCAGCACAAAATTCCTGCACCAGCGGATCATTGAGAACCTGATCGGCCACATTGCGCGTGCGCTGGCGAAACGAAGGGTTCTGCATCTGCTGTAGCAAATCGCCCAGTGATTCCAAGAACGCTCCTCCTTTCTAAAATGTGCAGAGTTATGGAGGGGAAACGCTTCGCGTGCAGATTGTTCTTCCGATTGCTGTTATCCCCGGATTTTTCTATTTCAAAAGGAATTTAAAGGTTAAAATCTGGGGATAAAGGCAAACGCTTCGCTTCTTCAGAACAATTCTGCCCGCTCCGCTGCCGACCGCCATAAAGTCGACACATATTTGAATTGGCTTCGCTGAACATTTTTATAATACCTAAATACCTAATTGGTTTTGGATCGAAACCAATTGATAGTTTGATTTAGCGTAGAGCTGTGCACTACACCTTTTTCTGTTTACCGGATTGCATGCGTTCGGCTAGACGCAGCAGTTCATCCAGTTCTTCCTCGGATACCGGTTCCTCGGCAGGATGATCCTGTACGATGGGAATGGATGGCTTGGATGGACCGTTGTTTTTGGCATACGAACGGGAACGGCCGCCGGAAGGAGAGGCAGCGGACTGCTTGCCTTTTACCTTGGCTTGATCACGTATATATTGAACGGCCTTTTCGTAGGTACTTACCTGCTTTAACAGCATATTGGAAGCGACAGCCTCGACAAAGTTGCGGTTGATCCGCTGATCGCTTCCTGATACCAGCAGGGACATTAAATAATGGATAAGTACATTGATGACTTCACCGGGCAGCTTGTAGCTGATATCAATCTTTTCGAATATATCCAGCAGGTTACCGGGAACCGTGCCGGGGAAAAAGGTTTGCAGCAAACGACGATAAGGCTCGTTGCGCAGCATCATATTATATTGGTGAATGTCGCATTTGGCTGTAAACTGTGGTGGAACCTCCACATAGAACTCCATTTCCACGGCCTGCTCCGCAGGCGGCTCTTCCGGAGTGGTAGCTTCTCTCTGACGCAGGGCAACCACTTTGGCGGCCTGCACCTGCTGTTCCTCCTGACGCTTCCGATCCTGCCTGGAGTGCTGGCTGGCCCGGAGTTGAAGCTCGTCCAGCAACAAATCGCCCGCTTCTGTAAAGATACCGTCCTCATCCAGCAAGCGGCTGATGTCCTGTACAGATAAGTCAAATTTGCGAACAACGTAATTGACCATGCCTAGCTGCTCGTGCTCAAAACGCAGACGCTCCACATGCTTGCGGTTGACGGATTCACGCGGAAAACGGAGAATGATGTCCGCATAATTCAGCCCTTCCTCCGACTCTGCGTTCAAAGCCCCATTGTGACGGCCCGAAGACACCTCGGACAGCGCCTGCTCCAACTCGTAATCAATGACATGGGTGTTCAGCTCAAATAACTCGTAAAACGGAATAGATATATTCTCTTTATTATAGGAAGATTGCGACCATTCCGCAGATTCGCTGCTCCACAGCGATTCTCGCAGAGAAAGCACCGCAAACTTGCCAATTTTGTCTCTCAACAAAAGAGTAAGATGCTGCGTCCTGAAAAAATCGACAGGCGCAAGCGGTGGCTGCATCTCATATTCATACATATAGTCGTCCGTTTCCGGTGCATACAGCCTGGACGTCTGCAACAGACCGACAGCCTCCAGCTTGGAGGTCTGTTCAATTAGATACTTGCGTCCCTTCTCGCTTGGCTCCAGCCCTAGTGTCAGAAAAAGACGACGCTGCTGCTCCAGCGGCGAATAACCGATCTGTCCGACTGGCACATGCTGGAACAATAGCCGATACAGGCTGACCGCAAATGCGCCTACCATCGGCTGATAGACGCTTCCCAGCATCAATTCATCCAGTGCGCTCAAGCCGAATTCCCGATAAACGCAGTAGCGGTGGTTCTCAGTATAGTGCAGCAGGTTTTTCATCCGCATTCCAACATTCTTCCTTTCCTGACATAACGGTCTCCAAGATGTTTTTCTATTCTATCATACTTGACCCCAACTGAGACCAGCAAAATAAGTCCAATTGTCCTCCTTTTTGGCAGCCTCATTCGTCCGTGTTCCCCTTTTTTCGAGAATACTAACTATTTTACGACTTGTGACCTGCATCACGGAAAAAATAAAATTCTTCACATTTCTTTCATTGGTGAAAATCCTTTATTTGGGCTACAATATAATAGTTAAGCATTACACATTCTTCATTCGCAGGACATACTTAAAACGCACATGTTTCGGCCATGCCGATGATTATTTACAGATTTGAAAAAGGAGTGACCATTGTGAACCAACATCAACCTCAACAACCCCCATCAACGCCAAATGAAGTAGCATCCACGCTGGAAGGCTGGTATGCACTTCACGATTTCCGATCCATCAACTGGACGGCATGGAAAACAGCAGACGATGAAGAACGCGCCGGGGCGCTGGACGAGCTTCAAGAGTTTATGAAGGAATGGAGCGTTACCGAGGAAGCGGGTCAGGGCAGCTCTGCCGTATATACTGTAATCGGACAAAAGGCTGATTTTGTTATGTTACATCTACGCGAAACGCTGGAAGACCTCAACAAACTCGAAAATGAGTTTAACAAAACCACCTTTGCCAAATATACGACTAAAACCTACTCTTACGTGAGTGTGGTGGAGCTGAGCAACTATTTGAGCAAAGAAGAAGATCCGATGCAAAATCCGCAAATTGTTGCACGTCTGAAGCCTATTTTGAACAAGGCTCGTTATATTTGCTTCTATCCGATGAACAAAAAACGCGATCTGGACGACAACTGGTACATGCTTTCGATGGATGAGCGCCGCACTCTGATGCGCAGTCACGGTTTGATCGGACGCAGCTATGCTGGCAGAGTGAAGCAAATCATTTCCGGTTCTATCGGCTTCGACGATTGGGAATGGGGTGTCACGCTATTCGCCGACGACGCACTTCAATTTAAAAAGCTGATCTACGAAATGCGTTTTGACGAAGTCAGCGCCCGTTACGGCGAATTCGGCTCCTTCTATGTCGGCAGTGTCCTGAACGAAGAAACATTTGAAGACATGTTGAAGCTGTAAAACGTAAATCACCAGAAGAATTTCAAAATAAACAGACCAAGGATTTCGTGAACTCCCGCTATAGGGGCAACGGAATCCTTTTTTATGTGCTTCAAAGCCGCACAAGATGAGAAAAGGCCCCCTCACGGGCGCCTGAAAAATCATATTCTTTGATATTAGTGTAAACACAGGTTCAACCACTACAGCAGCATCCTCGCTTTTTGCCAGCGAGACATGAAAACCTTTTTTCTAACCTTATTATTAACCAGCTATACCCGTTGAATTACCCAACGGATATTCCCAATCGTTTAACCAAATCAGCCAGATCCTGACCTTTGAGCGCCCCTTCCACCAAAGCAGGCAACAAGGCTGGCGTGCAGGCAAAGCTTGGTGTACCATCTCTGGACAATTGCTTGGCCAGTCGCTTGTCATAGAAGGGCTGACCTTCATCCGACAAGGCGAGCAAACACATCGTTTTGACACCGGATTCTCTCATTTCACGCATACGCCGTACGAGTCTGGCTTGACTGCCGCCTTCGTATAAATCGGAAATTAAGATGAATAGCGTCTTTTTCGGTTCCTCGATAAACTGCTCACAGTACGCAACCGATTTATCAATATTCGTCCCGCCACCAAGCTGAATACCAAACAACATATCGACTGGATCATTGGCACATTGCTCCGTCAGGTCGACGACAGATGTATCAAAAGCGACAACTCTTGTATCGAGTGCAGGCATACTGGCGAAAATGGAAGCCGTAACCGATGCCCAGATAATGGATTCCGCCATGGAGCCGCTCTGGTCAATGTCCACAATGACCTTCCACTCCTTGCTGCGACGGGCGCGATCAAAGTAATAAAATTTTTCAGGCACAATCTGGCGACGCTCGACGTCATAATGCTTTAGATTACGCTGGATGGTCCGTTTCCAGTCCAACCCGCTTAATGAGGGCAACGGGGAATGCTGTCTGCGGTTAATGGCCCCAGTGACCGCTCGGCGTAAATCATGCTCCAATCTTCTGACCAGCTCATCTACCACAGACTGAATCAGCAGGCGGGCCGTTTCCTTCGTTTTCTCAGGAATTTTCCCTTTTAACGCCATTAATGTACCAACCATGCTAATGTCCGGCTTTACTTGTGACAGCACTTCCGGCTCAAATAATAGCTGCTTCCATCCTTTGCGCTCCATGGCATCATTTTGAATAATGGATACAACATCCTCCGGGAAAAAGGTACGTACATCACCCAGCCATTTGGACAAGCGTGGAGCCGATGCCCCTGTACCACTGCCCGGAGCTCCCCTCCTACTTCCGGTGCCACTCTGTTCTCCCGAATAAGTGGAGGTATCATCATAAATGGCCGCTAACGCCTGATCCATAATCTGCTCGTCTTCCGTCAGTTCAATAGCTTCCCCACCGCCGCTGTTCCGCAACGACGGCTCGGCCGTCTGTCCCAAAATGAGCCGCCAACGGGATACTGCACGACGTTCATCTACTGCATCCATTTCTTTCGGTTGGGATTGATCTTCTCCGCTTATCGTCATCCCTAAAAATCCTCAAAATCAAAATCATTCAAGTCATCAAGCATTTTCGCCTCGTCCTCCCTCAGCTCTTGCGTCAATACTTCCGCTGCCTGCTCTGTATTCACACCCCATAGCTCGCCTAACAGCTCAGCAATCATCGTTTTTTCACCGGAATTAAATACACTAAAAGCTCGGCGCAAAAATACAAGAGCTCGTACAAATTCATCCTCGTCCAAAGCGCCGATATACTCATTTAGCTGCTCCCACAAACTCATGCGGGACAGCAGTACATATCGGTTACGCATGGATAAGCCTTCAAACCAGCCTGCCCCCAGATCAGCAGGTACACCCGGCGACAACCGACGCGATACCTCAGCGGCGCATTCTTCACGGGTCAGCTCATTCCGTTCCAGGAGCAACGCACAGGCAAAGCCTGAGCATTTGGGGTTAAGGTCATCCCGTGCAGCGAGATGATGCAGTTCCTGTATCCATAACTCCTGGTCGACCTGCTCACTATGATCCAGAGCGATACGGTTGAGTTGCTGAATCGCTTCTACCATGTCCACAGCCACCGTATCACTGCAATGACTGGAATCAGTGAGGAACAGGCAGGACCTCATAAATAACTGCTCCAAAAGCGGTACAAGCAGCGAAGTATCCATTCGCCGGATGTCGCCATAACGAATAAGGGTCGATAACCCTTTAGCCGCAGCTGCCATTTGTATGACATCCTGCTGATCGGCTGCCAAGCGCTGTAGATTTTTTCTACCGTTTTCTAATTGAGCCACCATACCGCATTCGCAAGCAATCAGAATCAGTTGTGAAGCCTCGGCAATCGTTTGGCAGGCGTCCAGCTTCTGCTGCATGACATAAGCGGCCGCGACCTCCACCGTTTCGCCCAGCAGCGTAGATTCAACAACCTGTATTTCGGTCTCCGGGGACCATTGAACTACCCAATGCTCCGCCCATGTCGCCTGCTCCTGACCCACTGATCTGAACTGGGCAAAAGGAATGTCCAGCAACTTTAAACGATGTAGCAAAAAAGAACGGTTCAAGTCCAAATACGCGGATGCCTCAGAGCTGGCGCGTCGGTTCTCCCGTAGATCCAGCATCAAGTCTGTTGCTACAGTCGTTTTGTACTTGGTCAGCTTCAAGCTTTTGAATAAACGGTTCAAGTCATCCTGAAGCGGCGTCTGACTGACACCTTCCGCCAGCTGTCCAATCGCCGTCCCTACATTTAACTCTGACAAAGCTTCCGCCACGACAGACAGATCGCCATGACCAAGCAAGGTCTGAGCCGCATCACGCAAGTCCCTCAGCACCGGGGCACTTCCGCCACGGAGCGCGGATAGGGATTGCGCCATTCTCACCGCTTCAATGACCTCGGCGGTGGAGCGATGCGTCCCTTTTTGCCGTAATTGGCGAGCAACAGATGATAAGTACTCATGAGGAAGCTCGTCTAATGTTCCCTGTTGCATCCGGCTCCACATCATTTCAAAATAATGGGGCGCATGATTTCCTGCCCCGTAGCCGGACATGGAGGATAATTTATAATACGAATAAGGCATGAGCGTTAGACGTGTGGCACGCGTGGGCAAACATTTCAATTCCTCATCCATCATGCTGTGAGACAAATCAGCAAGAGCCGCCGCGTGGTAGGCACCACAGATGACGACAATACGCTCTGGTTCATGCCCTGCTGTGATGGCCTCTTTAATTTTACGACGCATATACGACTCGCGAATCGCGTTATAAGCAAATTCGTGTACGGCTGAGACACGCTCAACTTCCTCTGTTAAAGCACGTACATGAGATGAAAAGGCAAGAATCGCTTCCCGATATGCCCCTTGATTTAAATTGTGTTCATAATTCCGTTCCCAGTACATATCATAGTCGTCCTCACCAGAAAGGGCAGCGATTCGATCATAGATCGACGAAGACGTTATATGTTCTGCTTGAACTGGAGTATCCGCATCTTTGAGCGTCTGTCTTCGCAGATCTTCCAGTCCGATCATGACGGATGAAGGTAAATCGATAAATGCACACATCGCATGATGTGCGTTGGCCCATTTCATTGCTTGATATTCCGGTGAGTAGGAAGCAAATGGCCATAAAGCCGTTCGTACAGGCAAATCACTTGTAAAAGCAAGCAAGGCTACAGGCGGGCGGGTTGCCTGCTCAGCCAGATGCCTGATTTCTTCTGTCGCATCGGACGGTCCCTCAATGAGAACAGCAGTCGGGCGAATATGATTTAATTCATCCAGTAGATGCTTGGCACCGCCGGGGGAAAGATGCCGCACGCCAAATATATGCACGCCTACTTGCTCTACGGCTCCGCCATTCATGCTCACCCGTTAATCTCCTTGCATGCTTTATACAGTCCGCGCCACTCCGCACCCCGTTTTTTCATCACCTGATCCAGATATTCTTTCCACACGAGCTGATCCTTCTCGTCATCCTTGACGATTGCCCCCTGAAGCCCTGCTGCCAGATCTTCATCCGTCAATTCTCCACTGCCAAAGCTGGCTGCCAGTGCCATGCTATTTGTCAGCAATGAGATCGCTTCTGCCGTCGAAATGACACCTGTGGGCGATTTCACCTTATCCTTTTTATCAATCGTCATACCGCTGCGTAATTCACGGAAGATGGTCACAACTTTATGTAAAGCTTCGTCTGCTGGAGCAGCCGCCTGTAAGTCATAAGCCGATGCGATTTCACCGACCCTTTTTTTGACAATCTCCATCTCGGTTTCGAGAGTAGAAGGCGCAGGTAACACGATAATATTAAAGCGGCGCTTTAACGCTGCCGACATTTCATTAACCCCGCGATCACGCGTATTGGCTGTCGCAATAATGGAGAAGCCTTTACGTGCATTCATCTCCTTGCCCAGCTCGGGTACCGAAATTGTTTTTTCAGATAAAATGGAAATGAGCGCATCCTGCACCTCGGAGGCACATCTGGAAATTTCTTCAAAACGCGCAATCCCCCCCTTCTCCATTGCACGCATAATCGGACTTTGCACCAACGCTTCCGGCGTCGGTCCATTCGCCAGCAGCATGGCATAGTTCCACGAATAGCGTACATGCTCCTCGCTTGTACCTGCCGTGCCCTGCACCACCAGACCGGAATGACCGTAGATCGCAGCAGACAGATTCTCGGACAGCCATGATTTGGCGGTGCCCGGTTCCCCGATCAGCATCAATGCCCGATCCGTCACCAAAGTAGCAATCGCCATTTCTATCAGACGTCGGTTGCCGATATATTTGGGTGTGATTTCAGTTTTGCCCGCTTTTCCGCCTGTAATAAAGGTCAGCACCGCTTGAGGCGACATTTGCCACCCTGCCGGAATTCTCCCCTTATCATGCTGACGCAACGCCTCCAATTCATGCTCATACAAACGCTCGGCTG
The DNA here is from genome assembly GCF_000520815.1 of Paenibacillus maysiensis. Lineage (GTDB taxonomy): Bacteria > Bacillota > Bacilli > Paenibacillales > Paenibacillaceae > Paenibacillus > Paenibacillus maysiensis. Next base: position 41,592 of record NZ_ASRY01000283.1, read on the forward strand.
GTTGCCTCATCATATCCTGCAATGGTTCCTGTACATTTTCCGTCATGCTCTCATCCCTTTCAGTGTTTCCGTTATATAGGCAAGCTGCTTTTTGGCTTCATGATAATGTCGGGACTGAGCCTCTTCCACCTGTTCTGCTGCCTCAGGAGGCAACTGTAGCAGCTGGTTAAACCAATACGGCTGCAATATATAGCAATCCTTGTTACGCTTATCTCCCAAAATCGTAAGCAGCAAGTCGTTTTTCTCCTTGGCCAAAATACCCGTCCGCTCCAGTGCCTTCAACAAGAGATAGCTCCAGCTATTGCGGAATTCGGGATTTTTCTTTAATTTATCACGTAAAAATGCCTGACTCTCCGGATGATCCGCACGTGCAAATCCGGCTGCCAATTCCAGCTCGTCCTGTTCGATCACCCAATCTAGCCAACGGGGGTCCCAACGCAGTTGAACTTCCTCCTGCGGAAGAAGCTCCCATACATTCAACAGATGCGGATAATCGTAATCCTCAAAAGGCAAGGAATAATACTCGCTGGTTTGTTGAATGATGTAGGAAGATAAGGTCTGTACCAGCTTTTGACGTCTTACCTTGGCTTCTCGGATTACTTTCGATTTCCACTTTAATTCGGTATTCCCGGCATAGCGTTCATACAATTGCGCCGGGGATAATTGTCGGTAAGCAGAACGGAAGGCATAAGGCAGATACTGCATGTTGCGCTCCTCCATCTGAAACAGCAAGTCCAATACATCCTCTGAATCTATGTTTTCCGTATGATCCAGCGCATGATTAATGAGTACATGCCAGCCAATCGCATTAAAATGCTCTGAATCTTTTAATACAGATATATATATTTCATCCAGTAGCGGACTGGTTTGATCTATAAATACAGCACACAAGTACTCTATCTTTTTCGAAAGCTTGTCCAGCTTCTTCGCATCGGTTTTCAGCTCAAAGGACGCGTGCAAATCCTCCTTGAAATCCAAGGCTAGCTTTTCCTTAAGTGCTTCGGACAAATGGGCACGTAGCGCCAGCGTCACCAACTCGATATCTTTACTGGAAAAGGCTTCGTATAATCGTTCCTGGGCTGCAATAGAATCGCTCTGTGCCAGAGCAGCATAAGCGGCTTCACGGATAGGCTTCTTCTTATCTCCGCTCCATTCCAATAACGACTCCACATACGATTCCTGACCTGCCAAAAATCCGATAGCCGTCGTTCTTACATCATTGGAGCCGGATGCTGCCGCCTCATAAATTACTTCCTGTGAGCCTTCCTTATCGATACTGCCAATGACCGACAACTTGCGTGACTCCAGTTTGCCACCGTGCGCATCGAGGGTTTGCAGCAAATGGGGAACAATCGGTTTGCCATACGAAGGCAGAATCTTATTCATGGCGAACTCGGCAATTTCTATATACGGGTCTTCAAGTGCTCTGATCGCCAACGGAATCAGGCGTAAATCCTGAAAAAGACCTTCCTTATACGCATTCGTCACAATCTCATACCGTCCGCCCCCGGTCGTCGTCAAAGCTTCCTGTACGGCGGCTATTTGCCGATAAGAATAAGCGCTGGAAGTATCCAGCGAACGGGTTTCCACCCTTACCAGCTTCCCTTCCGTTGCTGTGCTCCCCTGTGTCCGTAATACTGAAGTAAGCAGCAAAGCAAGCTCCTGCAAGCGTCTTGCCGACAACGTAGAAGCTTCGGCTTCTGCTGACGGATAAGATACATCCGGCGTAATAAGCGCGGCTATTCCTTCGCCAATACGCTTGAACACAGGCGCTCTCTCGCCTAATTGCTGCACACGCGGCAGTAATTTCTTCAACCTGAAATCATCGGAAGCCAGTTCACTGCCTGCAATATATAATCGGCGTACTTCACTGTACACCTCCTGTAATAATACGGTACTCATAAGATCCCTCCTGATATGCATAGTTGAGATAAAGCCGGATCAATATAATAGTCGCGTGATCTGCTGGTCCTTAATGATCGTCAAAGGCTGGAATACCAATCGGCCGGTATCCATTTGGTGCTCGAATACACCGAACAAAGTCATGTCTGTTAGTTGTGCTTCCGGTACATAAGGTAATAAATCAACAGTCCCCGGAAGGTTTACAGAAATATCAGCCAGTATCAGTTGCTGCCCCTGTTCATCCGCTACCACCCACGTACCATCCTCAGCCTGCTGAATTTCATTTGCATAAATCAATACAGCTGGATGAGGGTCTGCCAATGGGTTTTTGAGCTGATTTTTCACAATTTTCAGTACCTCACTGTAGCTATGCGCACCTTGCTTGGCAACGGCTTGTACATCCTCAGCCGTAGATTGTCTGCTCGTCATGCCGTCCCAGCGTACTCTGGGATTAAGGTCACCCGGATAGATGTACAGTGTGTCTACACAGGCCACATCAAAAAAGCTGTCTTCCTCCCGCATAAGCTTGGCCGCCTTATAGGGACGATATTGTAACGTCCGGCGTACAAGGCCTGTGGACAGCTCGAACCAGTACCCCAGATCCACATATTCCTGCCTCGCCGCATCGTCGTAGCTGACAAAGGATAGCTGAATCAGTTCAGCCTGTTCCGTTACGCGGTTCACTTCCTTCAACTCGCTAAGCTGCCACGCATGACCCAGCCACTCCTCAATGGTGGATTCATGATCGAGGGCCAGTTCCGGATCATCCAGTTTGGCTTGCAAGTGTTGACGCCCTTTCTTAATCAGGGCATGTATTCGGGTGAATTGCCCGATGATATATGTATAATGGTGCTCCCGTTGAGCAGCGTCAGATAAGAGCAATGAAAGGCGGCGCAGCTCATTTTGCGCGCCCGATAAATAATAATTGCCCATCTGCTTCACATGATCCTGAATACTTTTGACCATTTTGCTATCGACAGTTGCCAGACCGTCACGAATGAGAGACAACGTAAGCTTTTCCAGGGTATCCAGACCATCCAGCTGGGATTGCACCTTTTTCTTGAGCGCATTTTTGCTGGCGGTGGGTTTCCGTTTCTTTTTGGCCTCAGATTCCTCTGGAGCCGCAGCGATGGCCTGAGCCTGCTTTTCTTCGCGCTTTTCTATTTTTTCACGTTTAGCCACGATGTCTTCCGGTATTTCGGCTATATCAAACGTATTCCCTGCCACGTAGGCATACAGCATCCCAAGAGCATGCTTGCACGGAAACTGGCGGCTGGGGCAATTACAGCGAAATACAGGCTTTTCTTGCTGTATAAAATCGGCGGAGCATATATAATTCGTGCTGCCACTGCCGGAGCATTCAGCGAATAATAGCGTGCCATCCGAGGATTGATGGAGATGGACGAACTTTTTCTTCTTGATAAGTCCTTGAGCATTCTTTATCGCTGCCGCGTTGGGAGCCAAAGCATCTACATATGATTCCGTCATTTCAAGCGTCATAGGATTACTCCTTCTACATAAGATGTGTCCTTATATTATAGAACATTTGTTCGTTTAACATAAGAAGACTTCTGTACTATATTGGAAGGACCCGAATCTGCTACGATCAGCTTATAATAGCCCTCACGTTGGTCTTATGAAATGCACATTGACGAAAACATTTCCCTAATGGGTTCATTTTTCTTCGATCCATCCAACTGTGTTTTAATCTCACCCAGACCCAACATCAGATCGGCTGTTTTTTTGCTGGCTTTTGATCGCTGCCTCGGATACCGGCTTGTTTGTCGCCAGAACGCTCGGCTAACGTCAAAAAATCCTGGCATCTGTCAAGCTCCCAAGATCGCACAGGATTTTTTTATGTTTATTACATGTTCAAGTTTAGAAAAACCGTCCCTTTTTCAGCACCAGCGGAATCCCGCCAATGATGAACAGATAGCGGATATCCACAATTTTTTTCAGCTGTGCGGCAATCCAGCCCTTTATTTTGCGATTGCCCACGACCGCGACAGCCTCCCCTTTTCCAAGAGAAGCAACCGTTCCTTTATTGGAAAATACGAACTTGTGCAGCTCCTTTTTCCGTAGCGTAGCTGCTAAATTCTTCGCACAGAGTACCCCTTGCTGCATCGCAATTTGGGCGGTCGGCGGATACGGGCGTCCTTCGGGATTAAACATTAAAGAACTGTCCCCGATAATGAAAATGTCCTCATGACCCGGTGCACGCAGAAAATCGTCGATCTTCACACGTCCGCGCATCACTTCAAATCCAGCTTTCTCGATCAGACGGTTACCACGAATACCTCCAGTCCACACGACCGTGCAAGCTTCGATTTTCTCACCCTCACCGACAATGACGCCATCCTCAAGACATTCCTTAATGGGAACACCGATGCGGAAGGTGACGCCCTTGCGCTTGAGAACATCCATCGCGTATTCTACCAGCTCCGGATCGAAGCCCGGCAATGCCGTAGGAGCAGCCTCGACGTTAATAATTTGAATCCGGTTAAAATCAATATCATAGGCTCTCGCCAATTGCGGCAGACGATCCGCCAGCTCCGCCACGAATTCAATCCCGCTAAAGCCCGCACCTCCAACTACAAAATTCAGCCGTCCGGGGTTCCCGTCATTTTTATACAGGGCAAGCTGGTATTCGACATGCTCACGGATCAAGCGGACCGAGTTAATGCTTCGAATTGTAAGCGCGAACTTATCCATCCCCTGAATACCGAAGGTTTCCGGTTCCCCGCCCAATCCGATTACCAGATAATCGTAGGATAGCGATCCATCCTCCAACACGATTTTTTTCTCCTTCGGTAAGATTTCCTTAACCGTCCCTTTGATTAGATCCACCTTGAACTCATCGATTAGCTGCGCAATCGGAATCCTCGAATGCTCAATCGTATCCGTACCTGCCGCAGGCATATGAAGATGTGTCGTAATATAGTGGTAATCATGACGGTTGATCAGCGTGACGTCCGCCTCATTGTGCTTAAGCTCCTTTTGCAATTGCTGAGCCGTCAATATACCGCCATACCCGGCGCCCACAATGACAATTTTGGGAATACTGCTCATGCTTCTACCCCTTCCGATACATAATTATTAATTATTCACAGCTTTTCTCTGAAAACGGTTAATTTATACACACAGAAAGTCTTCATCAAATATTAATAGCTTTAACTTTGCAAGCGGAACCCGGGAGTTTATAATGATAAACAGTGAATCATACGTTCGGCGGCTTTCTTAACCTCTATGCGGCTGATTCTATATTCAATACCATTATCCATACTATTCCTTTCGGAGGTGTTTTTAGAGTGACAGCTCAATCCACAGATGCGGAGCTTCGCGATCTGATTATCATCGGGGGCGGTCCAGCCGGTATTTTCGCTGCTTTCTACGGGGGAATGCGTCAGGCATCCGTCACCTTAATTGAAAGTATGCCCCAACTCGGGGGCCAGCTTGCAGCCCTTTATCCTGAAAAATATATTTATGATGTCGCTGGCTTTCCTAAAGTGACTGCACAGGAACTGGTCAACAATCTGGTTCAGCAGATGAACCACTTTAACCCAGAAGTACAGTTAGAAGAAAAGGTCGTATCATTAGAGAAAAAGGAAGAACGCCACTTCATCGTCAAAACAGATAAAGGCGGCGAGTATCACGGAAAAGCGGTCATTATTACCGCTGGCGTGGGTGCTTTCGAGCCGCGCAGACTGGAACTGCCGGGCGCAGATCGTTTTGAAAAAACGAACCTGCATTACTTTGTCAGCGACCTGAGCAAATTTGCAGGCCGGAAAGTGCTGATCAGCGGCGGCGGCGACTCTGCGGTAGACTGGGCGCTTATGCTGGAACCGATTGCAGAACAGGTTACATTGATTCACCGCCGCGACAAGTTCCGTGCGCATGAACACAGTGTAGAAAACCTACTCGCTTCCAAAGTAAACGTCGTTACACCGACTGAAATTACAGAGCTGCACGGGGAAGACTCAATTACGAAGGTTACCCTTGCTCATGTAAAAACCAAAGAAACTCAGGAAATCGAAGTGGACGATGTGATCGTTAACTTTGGATTTGTATCCACTCTCGGCCCGATTGCCGAATGGGGAATCGAAATCGAAAGTAACTCCATCGTGGTTGATTCCCGTCAGGAAACGAATATTCCCGGCATTTTCGCCGCAGGGGACATTACGACCTATCCGGGCAAGCTCAAGCTGATTGCTGTCGGCTTCGGTGAAGCGCCTACGGCCGTCAACAACGCCAAGGTTTATGTAGATCCGGACGCCAAGCTGTCCCCGGGTCACAGTAGTAACATGAAACTGTAGTCTATTCTAGACTATGACAAAAAAGGGTATTTTACTCCAAATTTGAATCGTTGGAGTGAAATACCCTTTTCTACGGTGTGCCTATTCGTTGCAGTGATTGTCCGTAAAGCCATTCGAACCCTGAATGACCTCACAGTCGCAGTACGAGAGCTTGTCCGGTCTAATGAAGGACTACGGCTGTATTCATCTCTAAGTTTCTTTTGTGAATCTCAGCCAGCAACAGTGCAATGAAGTCACATTCAAGTTTAAGCTCGATTGCCATCTGATAGGAATCCAAAAGCATTTCATCCGTCAGTATAGCCATCCTCGACACAACCTTTCCTTTTATTTCAAAATCTATTCTATCAAAATACCAAAAACGGAACAAGCGTTCTGTTATCCACAGCATGTTGTGGAAATCCTGTGTATAAATTGTTGGTAAGTGTCGTTAAGCCATATATGTGACAGGGGATAATGTGGACAATACTTATACACAGGATTTTGACGCTGGTAAATAAAAAAATATTTTTATAGTATACACATATATATTATATTTACAATCTACTAAATTGAATTTTATGGGAGTTAATTTAATCAAATCCCAATTGTCCAATCCCCGGAAATCTTTTCTCCAGTACAGGAATACACCGCTGTGTAAGATTAACCATTTCACGTCGCTTTCGGGCAGCCACCCGGCGGGGATAAATCATCCGAAGCGCATTCATTCCCTTCATCAGAGTTCCCCCTTTGCAGAGGTTCGTAATAACCAGTCCAGGTCGAGCATGACGTGCGACCACCGACCGGAAAACCCATTTCTGGCCCACCTTCCCCACTTTTACCCGATAGTCAACAGCAACCGGCTATTCTTGGATAATAGTCAAGGCCCAAGTCCATTTCGACAAGAATCCCTGCCAACGGTAGCATGCACCTGATATCACTGGTACAATGACAATAATCTGACTACCATTTGCACGGAGCAGCGAAATTTACGGGCAAATCGTTTTTTTCGATAAGGAGGTCATACCATGAACAATAAAATCGGCATCATGGACATTGGATCAAACTCCATTCGTCTAGTAATCTATGAAATGACAGAGACTGGCGCCTACCGGATTGTGCAGGAATGCAAGGAAGCCGCACGACTGAGCGAGAAGGTTGGGGCGAATGGTCGTATGGAACGGGAGGCCGTTCGGAGCATCGCTCCATTGCTGAATCAATTTATGGCAGTATGCCGTATGCACGGGGTCATTCGTATGCGGGCAGCAGCTACAGCCGCCATCCGCAATGCGGCGAATTCAGATGAGATCGTTCAATGGATCGCGGAGGAAACGGGCTTAACGCTGGAAATACTGAGCGGAGAGCAGGAGGGCTATGCGGGCTTTCTAGGCGTGGTAAATACAATGAATGTGAGCGATGGGATTATTATAGATATTGGGGGCGGCAGCACCGAAATTACGCTGTTCCGCAAGCGGCAGCGGCTTCATACCGTATCGTTTCCTTTTGGCGCGGTCAACATGAATTGGCGCTTTGGTCGGGAAGTCAGGAACGGTGAATGGTCCCCTCAGCAAATTGAGGAGATGGAGAGCTTCGTCCGTTCTTCGCTGCAAAACCATGATTGGATCTTTTCCAATCCGGGCCTGCCGTTCATCGGTCTAGGCGGTACCTTGCGTACCTTGGCTAAAATCAATCAGAAGCGACAGGATTACTCGTTGCCCGTGACACACCATTACGAAATGACGACAGAAGATGTAAATTATTTCTATGTAAGTCTGCCCCATCTCTCCTATGAAAAACGCAAAAAAACAGCCGGCCTGTCCAAAGACAGAGCCGACATTATTGTACCGGGACTCATTATATTGAAAGCGATATTCGAGGCCGCTCAAGGCTCCACCTATTTGGTCAGCGGAGCGGGCTTGCGTGACGGACTGTTTCATGAGCTGGTCAATACCGAACAGCCTGTGGTCGACAATCCACTCATCGCTTCTATCCGCAATATACTTTCATTCGCTGTCCCGGTTAGCGAAACGCACGTCAAGCGAGTTAACGAGTACGCTGTCCGACTTTATGACGAACTCGTTGACGTATGGGGTGACGTGTCGTCCTCAGCGATGGACAAACGTTTGCTGCTGACCGCCGCAACGCTGTACAAAACCGGAGCAGCCTTAAATTACTACCATTTTCGCCAGCATTCCGTGTTCTGGATTCTACATGCAGGCATCGGCGGTCTGTCCCACCGCGAAACGGTATTGGCCGCGTTGATCGCGGACTACCATCCCAAGAACCGGACACCCCGTCTGTTGCGCACCCATGCCGATATTCTGGAGCCTTCCGACGAAGCGCGTGTACATCGACTCGGCTCGCTGCTCCAGCTTGCGATTGGCATGGATCGAAGCGAATCCGGTATTATCACCAGCATCAATCCCACCACAGGAGACGATGCACTGCATCTTCGTCTGGAAAGCACGGGTGAGCCGATTCTGGAACAGCGGGAGCTGGAGGCTGTCGCCAAAGATTTTCAAAAAGCATGGAACCTCACGTTGTCGTGGTCCATTCTTCCTTCTTCCAATTTCTAACCTTCATGGCTTCGGATTGGCTCCGCACAGGGGCCTCTTCGTCGTTTCTGGACACAAACTGATAGCTACCGTTAGGCAGAAGCTGCCGCGCCTTCACATTATCCCTCAGGGACAAATGCAAAATATCCGACAGCATCTCCTTGATCCGGTCATCATAAATCGGGCACATCAGTTCAATCCGACGTGTCAGGTTGCGAGTCATCCAGTCCGCGCTGGACAGGAACAACTCCGAAGCCCCTGCATTTTCAAAATAGAACAGCCTGGAATGCTCCAGAAAGCGATCCACAATACTGATGACGCTGATATTCTCGCTGAAGCCTTCCACACCGGGACGCAAGCAGCAGACCCCTCTAATGATCAGATCAATCTTCACACCCGCCTGAGAAGCTGCATATAGTTCATCAATCATCTCCTGACTGGATAAGGAGTTGATTTTGGCGATAATCCGGGCGGGCTTGCCTGCCAAAGCTTGCTCTGCTTCCCTGCGGATCAGCTCGAACAGCTTGTTCTTCATCCCTGTTGGAGCCACCGTGAAAGCCTGCAAGGTCTTGAGCGCGGAAAAGCCTGTAATTTCATTAAACAGCTCGGAAGCATCCTCGCCAAGCACCGGGTCCGACGTGAACAAACCGATATCCGTATACACCCGTGCTGTGCTTTCATTATAATTGCCTGTGCCCACATGCACGTAGCGCTTGAGCGCGTTGCGCTCGTGGCGTACCACGAGAATAATTTTGGCATGCGTCTTCAAGCCGACCAGCCCGTACACCACATGACAGCCTGCTTTTTCAAGCTTGCGTGCCCAGGCAATATTACGTTCCTCGTCAAAGCGGGCTTTCAGCTCCACGACCACCGTTACCTGCTTGCCCGATTCAGCCGCACGAGCTAATGCCGGGATCAACTTGGATTCTCCGTTGACACGGTACAAAGTCATTTTGATCGCCATCACATCCGGGTCCTCGGACGCTTCAATCACAAAATCAGTCACCGCATCAAACGATTCATACGGATGGTACACCAGCACGTCCCGTTTGCGGAGTACGTTGAAAATATCCTCCTGCGGAGGCAGCTCTTCCGGGTACAACGGCTTGATCGACGGAAACTTCAAATGCGAATACCCTTCCAATTGATCGGCAAAGGACGACAGAAACGTCAAATCCAGCGGCCCGTCCATCTCAAACACATGATCGAACAGTTTGAATTCGCGCTGAAGCTCCGTCAAAGCAAAGGGATGAATTCCTTTTTCCACTTCCAGCCTTACCGGCGCACCGCGTCTTCTTCGACGCAGTTCTTTTTCAATCTCTTCGAGCAAATCTTCGATTTCTTCTTCATTAATGGACAAATCGGAATTGCGCGTGACACGAAAGGCTTGAACCGATTCTGGCACATAACCCGTGAACAGCGTTTGAATATGATGCTTGATCAGCTCTTCAATTAAAATGAATGATTTCTTCTTGCTATTGGAACGTAGCGGCACAGACACGACACGCGGAATATTGGAAGGCACCTGCACAATGGCAAAAAACGGCTTATCCTCCTCCGTATCCCCTTGACGTCTCAATACAACTGCCAAATATACGTATTTATTATGAACCAGTGGAAAAGGACGGCTCTGATCGACCGCCATCGGCGTCAGCACCGGAAATATAATTTCATGAAAGTAGGTATCCAGAGACTTGCGCTGTGTCGCATTCAAGCCCTCATATTCAAGCAGCAAAATCCCCTTTTTCGTCAACAGGCGAGAAACTTCGCGATAGGTTCGATACTGCTCCGATACCATCGAGACCGTGCGCTTAATCAGCCGTTTGTATAAACCGGAGGGGGTATATCCGGTGAAGTCCTTTTGCATAAAACCGGCCTTGATCTTCTCCCGCGTCTCTGCCACCCGAACAGCCATAAATTCATCCAGATTGCTGGACACAATCGCCAAAAATTTGGCTCTCTCCAGCAACGGTGTATCTGTATCCTGCGCTTCCTGAAGCACACGGCGGTTAAATTCAATCCAGCTTAAATCCCGATTAAAGTAGCGTTCTGACCCGGCTTTATCTTTATCTTTATCTTTATCTTTATCCTTATTCTGACTCTCTATCAACATATGGCCTCCATCAATCATGCAGTATAGTTATGCTTCATTGTACTATTAGATGAAACGCACTAGCATCATAGCTGTGTAAACGCAATGTAAAATGTGTGTAAACGCAGCCTGATGTTGAAAAGGTCACTCGGATACTTTACAAAAATAGCATTAAAGGGTACAGTGATTACGTCTGTTTCATTGAGGTAGTAGATTGTCGAACCGCACTTTTTCACCGTTTTTGTTATTTTTATCATGTTGTTACTTGCCACATAGCAGCCACGTTCAATTGCTTTATTTTCAAATGGCATCATATAGGGAGGATTTACGTTATGGAACCCAAGAAAACGCCACGCGTACTGCAAAAAAACATCGAATTTTTCACCGCGGCGCTGTCTCAGCATCTCGTTTCAGTCTGGCAGGAGGACCCAACGGGCGTATACTGCGAGATTGGCAGCGGATATATCGAATTGTTCAGCAGCGAGATGATTCGGGTGCGCAATCAGAATGGGACCCAAAGCCATTATGACCGCAATATCACGATGTTTCAGTTGATCACCAAGGATCAGCCGATATAATTATTATATGCTATGCCTGTACTGTTCTTCCAGATTAGAATTGCTTTTTTACCTTGAAAATAACTGATGTCCAACTGTTACCACAGGGTAATCGTTATTATTTAAGGCAGCAATGCTGCTGGCTTTCGGTTTGTGAAAAATATTGCAGGTTTATACCAAAAGCGCCACAGAGCGCTTTTTTTGTCGTTATTTTTTGAACATCGTTTCAAAAAGCAGTATGATAAAGTAGCATATGATCTAAATTTAAAGGGGAATCAACCGATGGAGCCTACAACATCAGACGGACGCATCCTGATCATGACCGCGGTTGAGGGCGAACGGGAAGCCGTGCTGCGCGGGCTGAAAGGCGACAGCCGCTTTGCAGTTGAGCTGGCTGGTGTGGGCGCTCCGTCCGCAGCGGCTTCGACCGCGTTGGCACTGGCTGGCGGTGGCTACCGCTTGGTCATCAGCGCCGGAATCGGCGGCGGCTTCGTGGATGTAGCCGCACTGGAGAGCGTCGTCGTCGCTGACGCGATCATCGCCGCCGACCTCGGGGCCGAGACAGCGGAGGGCTTCAGCAGCGTGGACGAGCTGGGCTTCGGCTCCAGCCGAATCGCCGTAAACGGCGCAACCACGCAGCGGCTCGTTCAGGCGCTGCGCGCCGCCGGACAGACAGCCGTCGCCGGGCCGATTCTGACCGTCACGACGGCGACAGGTACGGCGGCAACCGCAGAACGG
>NZ_ASRY01000284.1 GCF_000520815.1 Paenibacillus maysiensis
ACATTCCAGCCAATATTTCAACGCAGCGGCATACTCGCCCAACCGCTCGGGGCTTTGGGCGGACAGCACAAAGTGCAGCGCACGATGATCTTCCGGCGCCGCTTTCAGCTGTGAGGATTCCCGCATTTCCGCATATTCTTCCAGCACGATATGGGCATTGGTCCCACTGAACCCGAATGCGCTGACCGCAGCCCGTCGGCTTCGGCCGACTTCGCTCCTCCACGGTTGTAGCTGAGTGTTTATGTAAAACGGGCTGTCTTGCAAATCGATATGCTCGTTCAAAGACTCGAAATGCAAAGTCGGCGGCAGCATCTGGTGCTTCAGGGCAAGCAGCGTTTTGATCACGCCGGCCATACCCGACGCTGCCAGTAAATGACCGATATTGCTTTTTACCGAGCCCAGTGCACAATAATTCTTCCCGGTTGTAAAGGAGTGGAAGGCTGCCGTCAACGCTTCGACCTCGATGGGGTCGCCGAGCCGGGTACCCGTTCCATGAGCTTCCACCAAAGAAATTGTCGCCGGATCAATCTGAAACCGCCGATACACCTCCTGCTCCAGCACGGTTTGCGAATTGACGCTAGGAGCGGTGATTCCGTTGGTTTTGCCGTCCTGATTGACGCCCCAGCCCCGAATGACGCCATAGATATGATCACCGTCCCTTTCGGCATCCTGCAAGCGTTTAAGCAGAATCACTCCAACACCTTCCCCGGGTACAAATCCGTCGGCACGGTTATCGAAGGTATAGCAGCGCCCGCTTGGCGAGAGCATACCAGCATTCCCCGTCATATGCTGCATGGCGGGCGTGGCCGCCACATACACGCCACCTGCAAGAGCCAGATCGCTAGTCCCCAGACTAAGACTTTCGCATGCTTCCGCGATCGCCACCAACGAGGAGGAGCAGGCTGTTTCAATGGCAAGACACGGACCCTTCAGATTCAAATGATACGAAATGCGTGCGCTCAAAATGGAGAGTGCTCGCCCCATCAGCCCTTGCGCATTCCAGCCACCGCTTCCCACCAGTTCCGCGTAATCACTCGCCGCGCAACCGGCGAATACGCCGCAGCGAGTTCCAGAAAGGGAAGAAGGGCGAAGGCCGGCATCCTCGATGCAGTGCCATGCCTGCTCCAGAAACAGCCGCTGTTGTGGATCCATGGCCTCGGCT
>NZ_ASRY01000285.1 GCF_000520815.1 Paenibacillus maysiensis
CCGACGTGCTGTTGGACCAGAATTTCCAATTGTGTTGCGAATCTCACAGTGGAAATATGAGGCGTATACAGTAAAATTAGTAGAAACTCCAGAACAACTAAAAGACTTCTTAGCGCCATTAGTTGATGCAGGCGTTGACATCTTCCATGCCTCTATTCGTCGCTTTTGGGAACCAGCTTTTGAAGGATCTGACTTGAATCTTTCAGGATGGATAAAAAAACTGACAGGGAAACCAACAATTACAGTTGGATCTGTCGGTCTTGACGCTGATTTTTTGGATTTCTTTGATAACGGGGAAAATGCGAATTGCAAAGCAACCACGATAGGGGCTTTAGTCGAGAGATTGGAACGTGAAGAATTCGATTTGGTCGCAGTTGGGCGTGCATTATTGGCTGACCCTGACTGGGTAAGCAAAATCCGTGATGGACGAACAGAAGAATTGGTTCCGTTTACGCGTGACGCAATTGAAACGTTGAATTAATGAGCTTAAACTATTGGATCAAGACTTGACAAAAAGGCAAAGTATGTATTATAATTCAATTGATTGATTGAATATTTTTTTGAGTAATCGATACGTTTTTAATTTCTCGTCATTTTTAACTAAGGAATGTTACTGGCATGTCAAATTCAAACAATACACACTGAATATTACAAAACAAAAAAAGGAGCGATTAATATGGCGACTGAAAAAATTAATATGAATACGGTCTGGTACAAAGATGCAAAAGGTGATGGTCGAATTAAAAGTGACAATTTCCAGACTCAAATTGCTATTCCTGCTGCAAAAGGCGGCAGTGGACAGGGGACTGAACCACAACGGCTTCTTATGTCTTCAGCCGTGGCTTGTTATATAATGACATTAGCATACATGCTCGATCGAAAAAAAGTTCCCGTTTCAGGACTCTTTATGGATACTGAGGGAACCACAGCTAACGGAGATCAATTGGTGTTCACGCATCGTCCGCACATTGTGTTGACATCTGAAGCGTCGAAAGAGGATGTATCCATGGCAGAGGCCTTGATGCTGCAAGCTGAAAAAGATTGTCATGTTGGTCAACTTTTGATAAAAGCTGGTGTTTCCATAGGAGTCGAAGGCAAGGTTTCAATTGATTCCGGAGATGATTTGACAAGTAACTATATTGAAAAACATGGGTTGGAATGATAATTTAAATCCTTATTTATCTTCAAAGCTGAGATTGAACAATTTTTGCAGCGTGCAATCGAGGCTAAAGACACTCGCATAAGTTGTTCGCATGATGATCATGTGAGTTGTGTCAATAGAAGTTCCTATCCCAGGTCAACATAGGTCCAGGTAGTATTATAAGTCCTTTGAAAGTCGCCATATTGGCGACTTTCTTGTTTGAATTTTAGAATCATTTGTCCCGGGCTTACCCAATTAGGCAAACTACTACACCATCAAAAAGTCGGGCCTGCAGTTGAATAATAAAATTTGCCAAATAGATAGTTTACACTTATGATGAGACAACTTTGCAATACGAGATATATTATGAGTGGCTTGTCGAATAAAGGGAGAATACAGAATGTTATCAGATACATTAGGCCTTGAAGAAAAAAAGAAAAAAACGCCAGGATCGATAATTGATTATGTGAAATCATCTGAGAAACAGCGTCAGTTACATACAAAAACGATGAGGATCGTCGTTTTTTCACAAATTTTTGGAGGAGCTGGTTTGGCTGCAGGTGTCACAGTAGGAGCATTACTTGCAAAAGACATGCTTGGTACAGACGGCTATGCAGGGGTCCCAACTGCTCTATTCACCTTAGGTTCTGCAGGCGCTGCTCTTTTTGTAGGCCGCCTTTCCCAACGCTTGGGGCGCCGGGCCGGACTGGCTACGGGATTCATGGCGGGCGGTCTGGGAGCTATTGGAGTCGTTCTCGCGGCGCTATTCAATAACATACCATTGCTCTTTCTTTCGTTGTTGATTTACGGAGCAGGCACGGCAACAAACTTGCAGGCACGTTATGCTGGTACGGATTTGGCATTGCCCACACATCGAGCAAAAGCGATAAGTATGGCTATGGTATCCACAACGTTTGGCGCCGTCGCTGGTCCAAATCTTGTGAATCTTACTGGAGAGGTAGCTACTTCCATAGGTGCACCTCCATTGTCAGGTCCTTTCATGCTGGCAGCCGTGGCGTATATTATAGCTGGCCTGATAATTTTCTTTTTCTTGCGGCCTGATCCGTTTATTGTTGCTAAGGCCATAGCTGATGTGCAGCACGCCAATGCAACCCCTAATAGTTTGGAACAGTCCCATGCTCAAGAAGACATGGTCAACAAAAAGGGTATCATTGTTGGCGCAGCGGTAATGGTACTAACCCAAATTGTGATGATTGCAATTATGACCATGACTCCCGTTCACATGCAGCACCATGGTTACGGATTGGGTGAGGTTGGCATTGTCATTGGCATCCATGTTGCTGCGATGTTTCTTCCTTCTCCAATCACCGGTATTCTCGTCGATAAATTCGGATATAAAATGATGTCGTACGCCTCCGGACTTACTTTGTTATTGTCAGGCTTGCTTGCTGCATTTGCACCAGATGATTCAATGGTAATGCTTATTCTTGCCCTTGCGTTTCTTGGGTTGGGCTGGAATTTTGGTTTGATTAGCGGGACGGCAGCTATAGTGGATGCAACACCTCCACGAGTTCGTGCGAAGACGCAAGGCGCGGTGGATGTTTTGATTGCCTTGGCGGGAGCCTCCGGAGGTGTGCTATCTGGTATGGTTGTGGCACAATCCAGCTTTTCTACACTCTCTTTGATTGGATCTTTCCTAGCATTACTTCTTATTCCAGTCGTAGTCTGGTCACGGAAGAAAAACGATTGAAGCGATCATTTCTTTTTAAAAGCATATGTTCTTGAATCAGAAAGTCGAGGAATTGTGTGGAATGGGTAATGGAAACAAATAATTGAGATAAACAGGTCGAATATGTCTGCAAACAAGTCGTCAAGTTGGCGGCTTGTTTGTTTTTGTGTTCCTTGAAAAATTAGTAGCTTAGTGCGAATTTCTTTTATGCGTGGTTGAGCATAGCAGGGGAAAAGTGCACAAGCCATTGCTCAGGAACTGGGCAGGCATCATGCGCCATTAGTCGGGACCGCGGGAGCTGTAGCATTTGGTTTGACAATCCGTCATATAAAAAAACTGAGATATACAAGTGTAGCTATATCTCAGTTTCCATATACTTTTTTTGTTAGTCTATATTAGTTAAAACTATATTAAATCACGAACTTTATAGGCTAAAGCCGGGAAGATAGGAAGAAACTCTTTTTTCCAAGAATCAGTATTTAAGTTCAAACCAATAACGTCAACAAAATTATTAATATCATCTGCCGCAGTTTGACTAACTTCAGAAGCCCCCACTAATTTATTCGTTTTATCGAAAATAAGTGTTAATTTTGCATTATAATCGTTTGTACCTGTATAAAAGAAATCTGGAGTTAAATCATGTGTAATGACATTATAATCAGGATTATTTAATGCTTCATCAACATTCATGCCTGCTTGTGCAATCTGCGGAAACGTAAATGATGCGGTACCTATTATTGGATATTTAATAGGTACAGGGTTATTGCTTTCTAAATTCTCACTCAGATACTCTCCTTCAAAATGAGCAGTTGTTGTCAGTTTAGGTGCAATACGAGGATCTTTACTTACCACATCTCCCGCAGCATAAACCCCTTTTACATTTGTTTCTAGAAATTCATTAACCAATATTCCCCCGCGGTCATATTCTATCCCTGCATTTTTTAAGTTCAATCGCTCTATGTTCGGAATTCTTCCACTAGCATCTACAACAAGATCAGTATCAACAATTAATCCTTGGGCAGTTTTAACGCTATAGTAAGAATCGACTTTTACAACCTCGCTTACTGATTGGTTAACGTGAAATATAATACCTTGCGCTTTCATCTCAGAAACAACGTCTTTAACATGTGCTGAATAAAACGGCTGTAGTGGTCTATCTCCATACTCAATAATTTCTACATGTGAGCCAGCAGCATTAAGTATTGTAGCTAATTCCATGCTAACAAAACCACCACCAATAAAAGTAACTCGTTTAGGTAAATGTTCCATTGATAAAACATCATTACTGCTATATGTTAATTCTGTACCCTTAATTGGCAATTTATTTGGTTTTTGACCTGTAGCAATAATTATTTTAGATCCATAGTATTGTTCATCATTAATCATTAAAGTATGCTCATTTACAAAAGAAGCTGTCCCAGTGATGGTGTCCGCATTATTATTTTGCATACCTTTTTCTGCATTTTTTGGATAAGGGGCAAATGTTTCTTTTTTATATTTCATTAATTGTTGCCAATCGATTTCGGCTGCCACCGAAATCCCTTTATTCAGAAGTTGACGAGCGGTTAGTACTGTTTTCACTGCCCCTTCAAGAAATATTTTAGGTTCGCACCCATAGTTTGGACAAATCCCGCCGAATCTGTCGTTTTCAACAACTAGTATTTTTTTATTTGAATTTTTCAATCCAATAGCCATTTTATAGGCAACAGGGCCACTTCCTATAATGATGTAGTCATATTTTTTAATATCCATTTTATTTTTCCCTCTCTCTTTCCATTTTAATTTCTGGATCTCTGTGGGAATCGAACCCACCAGAGACCTAAAACGCCCCCCGCTTGGTTTTGAAAACCAGGGGGACACCAAGTACAGGCTTAAAAAGTATCTTGCTTCATTTAATTATTTTTATCCAACAATGAAAAAAAGGACCTAAGGAATTATTATCGGACTAATTTAAAACTGCTTATGCAGAATAAATTAACAACAAAATACGGATTGAAATATTCCAATTACTTATGTTAATCAGAGATTTTACTCCGTCGAATTTCGAACACCCACCTCAGCTTGTTCCCAAGTTCAAACGGATAAATGGGAAATCGGCTTCACTATAACGCTTGCTCAACGATTTTTTTAATTCATTTCCAGCACCTTCTGTTACTCGAAACATGTTTCCTCACCTCCTTCATGTAATTCAATATACACTAAAATAATCAATTGTTCAATTGAATTATCAAAAATATGATGCCAGGTAAACCAATTAGAGAAAAGCAGTCAGATACTACAACAGCACGATACCATTTTAGGAGACTTGAACTTAATGCAGACATCCGAAGTAATATTGTTATTTTTGGAAGGTCACTACGAGGTGGTGCAGATTACTTTTGAGCCTGAGCTGTTTCCTTATGAAAAGCTGCTCGAATTGTATTGGCTGCAAACAGACCCTACCGACGGGGAAGGTCAATTTCAGGACCGAGGCACACAGTATAAAACCGCTATTTTTTATCATACGGAGCAGCAACGGGATGTTGCGCAATAGTCCAAGGAGCAGTTGGCACAAAGCGAGATGTTTGACAAGCCCATCGTGACGGAAATTCTTCCGGCAGGTTTAACATACGTTTTGCGTACGTAGAGCAGATCGGGATGATCTCTTGGATCTGCCCATACATATTTAGGCGACGTTACTCACACAATGAAGGGACAGAGAAGGAGGCTGACCTGTAATGAGTAAACGAACGAAACTTCACCTGAGAAACATTATAAAGAAGGCTATACAGGCTACTCGCAGCCGTAAAGAGCCGACCTGTGCACATGTGGTTTGCCAAAATCCGAGAATGAAAAAAACTTAGCCGCGTGGATTGTGGTAGGTCTTGTTTTTACGGTATGCGTGAATGTCTGAAGCATGGATGTAGCAAGCGCTACAGGTAAGCAGGATCAGCATCAAAAGATGGTAGCCGTCATTATCGACGACCTAGGCAACAACATGAAAGGGACAGAGCAAATTTTAAATTTGCCGATTAAAATCACGGTTGCGGTGATGCCGTTTCTGCCCTCCACCAAGCAGGATGCCATAGAAGCTCACAAGCGAGGTCATGACGTCATTGTGCATCTTCCAATGGAGCCAAAGCAGGGAAGGCCTGAATGGCTTGGGCCTGGAGCGATTAAGGCGAATATGTCGGATGAAGAAGTACGTGCCAAGGTGACAGCAGCCATTAAGGAGGTCCCTTTGCGATAGGTATGAACAATCACATGGGTTCCAAGGTTACCTCAGACAAACGCATTATGTCCATCGTTCTCGATGTTTGCAAGGAGTATGGACTATTTTTTGTCGACAGCCGTACGAACTATTGGTCAGTAGTGCCTGAGCTTGCTGTTGAAAAGGGAATGCCACCGGTGCGCAATGACATTTTTCTGGATGATGCCCATACACTCGCCCATGTGAATCGGCAATTAACCAAGGTGGCTGAATGGGTGGACGAGCACGATACCTGTGTAACCATTGGTCACGTTGGTGTGGCTGGCATGCACATGTTCTCGGCACTTCATTCATCGGTTCCTGCGCTAAAGGATCACGCCAAGTTTGTGGGCATTAGTGATTTGGTGCGTTCCGTATGGGGATGGAAGGGAGCTCCTGCCACCCAAACTACCATACCGTCAAATGAGCAATAATGCCTTCGGCTATCGCTTCTGCGACGTTTTTTTGACCGCGATCCCCGGAAAGAATGGCTCTGTCCTGTTCATTGCTGATAAATCCGGTTTCCACGATTACTGCGGGATGCTGGATTTTATTCAGAAGATAGAAGGGTTTTCCATAAACCGTTTCTTTGTTCATGCAGAATAAGCGGTTCAATGAATGTTGAATCCGCTCTGCCAACAGATAGCTGCTGCCTTCATCCTGATACAAAACAATCGGTCCCCGTTTTTCGGTACGTTTGGTCCAGTTCACATGCAGGCTTACAACCAAAGTAGTAGGTAACTGTTCGGTAAGGCTTTTACGCTGAGCCAGGTCTTTCAGGTGCCGTGATTTGGAATTCAGCCAACGATTATCGTCGCTTAGAGCATAGTCCTTGTCCCTGTTTAAGACCGCGGGATAGCCCTGCGAGCGCAAAATCAGGTACAGCTTTTGACCTATTGCGAGATTGATATCTTTTTCCAGAAGCCCTTTATGGCTCGTTCCACCGTCCACGCCTCCATGACCGACGTCTATAAGCACAACGGGTTTGGCAAAAGCGTGATACGACGAATGTACGCTGAATTGGCTTTCTGTGTCCTTGTTCGGATAGATGCTTTTTTCGCCGGGCTCGGCGCTTGCATAGGCAAAGGGTGTAAATACAGCACTGCAAAGGACACTTAAACTTAATCCCAGTCCAGTTAACCATTTGATGTTT
Organism: Paenibacillus maysiensis; assembly: GCF_000520815.1. Lineage (GTDB taxonomy): Bacteria > Bacillota > Bacilli > Paenibacillales > Paenibacillaceae > Paenibacillus > Paenibacillus maysiensis. The sequence goes on from NZ_ASRY01000285.1 coordinate 7,214, forward strand.
AGCTTTTCTTTTCGCACGTCCCATTCCTCCAGTAGAGGGATTGTTCTTTTCTGAAAACCAACCATAAACAAGCAGCATAGCTTTAAGATAGTATGTTCCATTTAAGGAAAGCCATGCATAGTTATTCCCGCAGGGTTAGACTTTTTGGAAAATGAGCAAGCTAAGCTTATCTGCATCCAACGTGTGAATTTAATGGTTTTCCTGCAATGCGAACAAAATGTCAGGGATGCAGATTGAAGGAGGTCGCGGAGGATGGCCAAGAGTGATGAGTTGGTGACGTACATTACGCAGCGAATTGTTCGGTATATGGAAACGCCGCGCGATGTGCGCCGTAGCCGCAAACAATCCAGAGAGCCATGGGTATACAAATGGTTCGGAATGCTGCCGCTCGCTCTGAATATGTGGATTAAATCTGCACGCAAAGGGCGAAAGGAACGGCATTAAACTCGCCAAAGAGACCACAAGAGGCATACAGAATGCCGTTTGAGGTCTCTTTTTGTGTTATAGAAATGTTCAAGAATGATTTCGTAATTTATGACTAAGAGTGGATACGATAAAATTCACCGCCAGATAACAGCCGATCCAGCGGCACAAAGCGGGAAAGCCCGGTGCGGCAAGTTGCCGCATACATAATAGGATGAGACAGATCAGGCGAAGGGTTCCAGGATTGATATCCGTTAATAGCCAAAGGGCCGCCAAAGGCAAAATTTATGCTGGTCGCAGAAAATACGATACGTGATGATTCATTCAGTGTGTTGGTAAACTGATTTACGTTATGGATAGAAAGCTTTTGTTTAGGTAGAAGCCAGCTAAGATCGTCATAGGGGTCAAAAGACTCAGCCGAAAGGGTAATCGCCTGTGCCCCTGCTTTCAGAGAGAGAGCAGAAGAAGAAGAATTTGTGCTGCTGTGGAGCTTGTTTTTCCAGCTTCCATTGGCTACCTCCGCAGGCAATGGATCACCCGTAAAAGCGTCGATGCATATTTCGCTGCCCGTGGAGGAACGCACTCGCCAGTAGGCTAATAGCGGTTCCTCATACATGGGAGTAATTTGCAGCTTGTCGATGGATGAAAGGTCGGTTTCTGTGAGGGATTTAAGGGATTGGCGGAGTAAATTCATACTGTACGGCCCGCCCGGCCCGTTTCCGTATTCATTAAGCTGATAAGCGCCGTTATGATCTGCCCCGATAATCAGGTAGCCAATGTATTCACCTCCACGATTCACCTGCACGAGCCAGCTATGGGTTCCGGGTCCGAGGGGATGGTAGCTAAGCTCGGCATCTTTCCACTGGGCAAATGGAGGCTGTGCTGATAGCGACTGCACCGTATCGGAGGAAACCCGCTTTACGTCCGTTGGTACCCCTTGCTCCTGAGCAGGAGGACTTGCGGAAGAGTTACCCGGAGAAAGGAAAGGGCTTACAGGAGCCGCCTCGGTTTGCCCCTGCTTTTCAGCTTGGTTTTGGTTCGTGGGTTCCGCTGGGGAAACCAATGAACTTGCTTCGTAAGGGGGTGACGGGTTTGCGATGTGATCCTGGGTTGCTAAGGGGGCCGCTTGAATGGAAGCAAACGGACAGACTGCGGACAGACCGATCAGAACAGCCGCAATCATACCGACGCTATAGTGTCCGGAATTTTTTTTCAATGGAATCCACCTTTCTGACGGCATGATGCACCGATGGAAGCTTTTTTATCCAGCATATAGCTTGTCCGATAAAAAGACTGCTACACCTTGTCGGCACATCTTTCCTGACCGGGTTCGTTTTTTGCTGTCGATAAGTAGCGGCAGGCTTGGCAAAGCTTGTCGGTACAGCAATAAACCCGATATAGTCTGAAGCACGATGTTAAAAGCTGACGATACCTCTGCAACTAGCCTGCGAAGGAGCGTGAGATATCGGTTACCGCAGATGAAATATCCCGCAGTTAATGGCGGATACAAGCACCTTCGGTTCATATTGCCATACCATTTCTTTGCGGCGGGCCTGATGCTGCTCTTGAACGGCTTCTTTTATTTCCTCTTCTTCTTTTTGCTCCTTGACCAAATCATCGTAATAGTGATCAATAACCTCCAATTCCTCGCGCAGCCGTTCTCTGGCCTGCTCAGCCCACTCGTAATCCTGCTGGCTTAGCTGAACATTGAGATAGTTTTCCAGCGAGGTGGAGGCCTCCGGAACAGATAACTTTGCAGGCTGCACATGCATATTGCCTGCCAGCAGCGGGCTGAGCTGCCTGGATTCGAGCATGCTGCCAAAGTCGGGTACAATCGTGCCGCTTTTGAGCGAAATCCCGAGCCAATGCAGCTCTTCCCGCTTCAAATCACAGGCAAATTCGATCTTGTAGCAAACGCCTAGCCAGGCTTCATACACTGCGGGAGAACGGGCGGATAATTGACGAGCATTGGGCTGCTCGAACAAATTGACATATTTCCCTCCATCCCGTGCAGCTTCAAAAATTTGATGCAGCCGACGACTCCCATAGCGAAGCTCTTCCTGCAAAATACGTCCGGGCCCCAGCTGCGGTAACGGCGGAACATGACCGAAGTAATGGCCCATGACCTGATCCTGCGCCGGACTGCCGGACGCTGGGGCTGGTTGTGGACCTTGCCCCGGTTGGGCTTGTGACGGGGGGAGAGACGTATTCTTTGTGGGCGACGTATTGTCTATCGAACTCTCCTGTGCCGTCCGGTAGGCTTCCCCATCGAAAATAAAGGTGAACGACATCGTTTGCGCAGGAACACCAGTGCGCTCCACATAGCCCCAGTAGTAGGGGCGGTTCGTTAGAGCTTTATCCGCTTCGGGAGAAAGCTTGACGGTCACATGGTTGGGCGACCTCTCGATCACGCTGCATCCGGTGGCTTCCAGATACGTGAGGACAAAGCGCTGTACCTGCTGTGAATTCATGGTCATATCAGCGGCCTCCTTTCGCGCTGCGTTGGGCTTTGGCTGGAGGGACAGCGCTGCCTGAAGGAGATGGACTTTCTGTGCGAATCTGCTTCATTTCCTGTTTGATCGAATCCAGCGAATGACCGAGCTTTTGCATTTTTTGGCGTATTTCATCATCACTGCTGGATTCAAGCATGATTCTATACAGGCTCTTTTCAATGGATTCCTTCTTTTCAAACCGTTCCAGAATGACGTCCAGCCCGCCTATAACCATTTCGAACATATTGATTTTTTCATGCAGCAGGTGGAGGATATGCTCTTCAATCGTTCCGGTGGTGGACAGGTTGAAAATATTAACATCATGCGTCTGTCCCAATCGATGCACACGTCCAATCCGTTGTTCCACACGCATGGGGTTCCACGGCAGGTCAAAGTTAATCATATGGTGGCAAAATTGCAGGTTAATGCCCTCGCCGCCTGCCTCCGTGGCAATCATTACCTGAATGCGTCCGCGGAACAGATCCATCATCCAGTCCTTGCGTCCCCGGTTCATGCCGCCCCGATAAGGAACAGCGGATAGTCCCCGGTCACGAAAATAGTTCAGCAAATACTCCTGTGTAGCTCGGTATTCGGTAAAAATGATCACTTTTTCGTTCATTTGACGAATGAGTTCAAGCGCTTTTTCCGCCTTGGAATTGGCTTTAATCGCTTTGATGTGCGCGACCAATTCCCAGACGCGATCGCGTAAGGGAGAGTCGGGCGCCATCTTTTTAGACAAATTGACAAGCGTTACGAATACCGCATCCCGGCTACTGCACACTTCCCGCTGAAGGGTAACGAGAGACAGCATACTGCTCAAATTTCCGCCATTCGCCTGATATTGATCCTTGACAAAGGAAGTGACTCCATCGTATAGCGCTTGTTCTTCCGGCGAAAGCTCCAAGTGAATGTTGGAAACATTTCGTTTGGTGAATTGGACCGGCCCTTCGCCGCGACGGTTGCGGATCATGACTTTGGACAGCTCATCCTTGAGCTGATCCTCATTTTTAGGTAGACGTTTATCCACAACGAAGTTGGCTGAAAAATCCCCGTGTCGTCCTAACTGACCGGGCTTAAGCAATGTAATGAGATTGAACAGTTCGGACAGATCATTTTGGACAGGGGTAGCGGTCAGGAGCAAACAATATTTTTTACGCAGCTTCATAATAAACTGGTAGTTGGATGTTTTTTTATTTTTCAGCTTGTGGGCTTCGTCGATAATGAGCAGATCATAATCAGTGTCCAGCAGGATGTTGCTGTGTGGCTCCCGCTTGGCTGTATCCATAGAGGCCACGACGACCTCGGACGACCAGGAATATGCTTTTTTCTGAGCGACAGCCGGTATGCCAAATTTGCTGTTCAGCTCACGAACCCATTGAAGCACCAGAGAAGCGGGAACAAGAATAAGCACTTTAGCGGCAAGCCCGCGAACCAGATATTCTTTTAGAATCATTCCAGCTTCGATCGTCTTACCCAAGCCGACTTCATCAGCGAGGATGGCGCGACCGGACATTTCAAACAATACCTTACGGGCCGTATCCAGCTGATGGGGCAGCGGAGTGAGGTCTTGCAAATGCTTCAGACATTGAAGCTCATCAAAGCTGGGGACCAGCTTGGCCTTTTCCGCCTCAATCGCCAACTGATATAGACCCCAATCACCCCAAGGTCCTCCCTTGCGGAGGCGTTGGTCCAGCTCATCCCGCCAGCTACGGTCGAATTGCACCGGAACAGGCAGTGGTGCTTGATTTTGTGATGTTGGGGAACTTGTCGATTTGGCTTTCATGATGAATTCCCTCCCTCCTAGTAATGGCGCAGATGAAGCTCTTGGTTCTGTCACATCGTTGGCATCTATGTTGCACAGATCGTAGATGTAGTATGGACGGAAAAAGATATCTTCATAACAGGAGGGGTGAAATCCTTTAGCTGTCTTCCATTAGCTTTTGGAGTTTGCTTTCTGTAGAGGTTTGTGCGTTCGGGGTGTAGATGCTGCAACGCAGATCGACGCTGCCTTGCACCTGGAGGGAGGTCAGGTCAAACAACATTTTGCCTGCCTTGGCATGACGAAATTCAATCAGCACCTCCGGCGCAGAGCTGACCTCACTCTGATTCCAAAGTTCATTAAACTCCGGATAAGCCCGGCTCATGTTCTGTATGAACTGTGCATACCAAGGGTCCGTCACATATTGTCCGTAATAAGCGCGGAAAATAGCAAGGAATCCTTTGACAAAATGCTCCCAGTTTACAGCGAGACTTTTAAACTCTTTTTTGGTAAACAGCAGCTCAATCATGTTGCGTTGTTCATGGGGCAGCTCTGCAAAATCCATAAACACATGAGCAGCGGCTGCATTCCAGCCGACAATATGGCAGCGCCGATCTGAAATAATAGCAGGGCAGTAGCGCAGCTCCTGTACTATTTTTTGCAGGGATGGAGAAATAACCGTCTGCTCTGCAAGTGCAGGATGCGTGTGAAATCCGGTTTCAAGCGCTAGATCATACAAATATTTACGTTCATCCGTGTTTAGCTGCAAGGCGGCGGCAATGGCATCCAGTACAGAGGCGGACACCTTGATATCGCGTCCCTGCTCCAGCCAGGTGTACCATGTGGTGCTGACACCTGCTAATTGAGCCACTTCTTCTCTGCGCAAGCCGGGTGTTCTGCGGCGTGATCCGTTCGGCAGACCGACCATATGCGGGTGTAAACGGGCTCTTTTGGTTTTGAGAAAAACAGATAGTGCTTCCAGACGTGCTTCCGGTTTCATAGTGAGTTCTCTCCATTCGATGGTGGATAAGTAATGAGCAGTTAAGGCTCTAACTATAGTAGTGTTCATTATACCAGGATAAACAAACACTTGTAATAGGATAAGCTAAGAGTAAAATGAGGATTATAAGTAAGCAAACGAGCAGGAGGAATGAAGAGCGTATGCAAAGAGTTGTAATTACAGGTATGGGTGTGGTTTCACCACTGGGCAATGACGTGGACACGCTGTGGAAGAATCTGCTGGAGGGTCATTCAGGTATACGAAAAATAGACACGTTCGATGTGTCCGATTTGAAAGCACAGATCGCTGGACTGGTACAGGATTTTGATGCAGAAAAGCAATGGGGACGTAAAGACGCCAGGCGAATGGACCGCTTCACTCAGTTTGCGTTGTTTGCGGCAGAGCAAGCGCTGAAGGACTCCGGTCTGGAGCTGGATAACACGAATCTGGAGCGTGTCGGTGTCTATGTAGGATCAGGAGTCGGCGGTCTGGATACGTTGGTGGACAATGTGAATGTATTGCAGAATCGTGGGCCGGGCAGAGTCAGTCCGACACTGGTACCTATGATGATTTCAAATATGGCTGCGGCGCAAATCAGTATTACGTTCGGAGCGATGGGTCCTACGCTTTCGCCGGTTACGGCCTGTTCCATTGGTAATACGGCGATTGGAGAGGCGTTTCGTACGATTCGCACAGGAGATGCGGATGTGATTTTTGCAGGTGGAGCGGAGGCAGCGGTTACCAGACTGGCGCTTGCGAGCTTTTCCAATGCAACGGCCTTGTCGACTCGTAACGAGGAGCCTTCGATTGCGAGCCGACCGTTTGATAAGGACCGCGACGGCTTTGTTATGAGCGAAGGAGCTGGCATTCTGGTACTGGAGTCGCTGGAGCACGCTGTTCAGCGTGGCGCAGAAATAGTTGGCGAGGTCATCGGCTATGGGGCTAGCTCGGATGCTTACCATATGGTTGCACCGCACCCGGAAGGAGCCGGAGCTTATCTGGCGATGAAAGCAGCCCTTCAATCCGCCCGTATCACGCCTGAAGAGGTGGACGTGATCAGTGCGCATGCAACGAGTACGCTCGTTGGCGATCTGGCTGAGACTCTCGCGATACACAAACTGTTCGGTGACCATGCCTACCAAATTCCGGTTACCGCGAATAAATCCATGCTCGGTCATATGCTGGGAGCCGCAGGCGGCGTCGAAGCCATTGCACTCGTACAGAGTCTAAGGGAAGGCATCATTCCGCCAACGGTTCATCTGGACAACCCGGACCCGGCCTGTGATCTGGACTATGTGCCTCACGAAGCACGCAAGGCCTCATTAAATATCGGGCTATCCAATTCCTTTGGCTTTGGCGGCCACAATGCGGTCATCGTTATTAAGCGTTATGAGCCATAAGTGAATAAATGATTTAACCTCAGGAGTTCTATCCAACGGGATGGAATGCCTGAGGTTTTTGCTATTGGCAACGGATTCATTTTTGATAAGAGATAGAGTAAGATGGAGGAAAACATTTGAGAGGCATTGGAAGTAATGATTTTAATCAGGAACATAGAACCAGCAGATGCTGAAGCGTATTGGAATTTTAGGCTGGAAGCTAGTGCGATTAATGGTGAAAGGTTTTGGAGAGATGAAAATTGAACGGTTGCTTTCTATCGTCATTTTGCTGTTGAAAAGAAATAGAATTCAGGCGAAGGAACTGGCAGATTTGTATGAGGTTTCGATACGGACGATCTACAGAGATATTGAGGCGATTAGCCTGGCTGGTATTCCGGTGGTAACCTATCAGGGGGTAAATGGGGGAATCGGCCTGATGGATGGCTACCGCCTGGATCGCAGTGTGCTGACGGATGGCGATGTGAAGGACATTGTGATGGGCTTGCAGAGCTTGTCCTCGTCGCTTGGTGGACCGAATGTGACCCGGTTGCTCGATAAATTTGAAAGCATTATACCAGATTCGGGAAAAGCACAATTCAGTGTTAATACCACACAGTTCATCGTCGATCATTCGGGTTGGGGAAATCAGTCTGCGCAGGAGGCTAAGCTGGTAAAGGTGAAGGAGGCGCTGAGTCAAGCGCGTACGTTTGCTTTTACTTATCGAAATGCGCAGGGAGCCGTGACTGCACGGAATGTCGAGCCGCACACGCTCGTTCTGAAAGGACAGCAATGGTTTGTATACGCCTACTGTCTCGACAGGGAGCAATTTCGTTTGTTCAAACTATCCCGCATGAATGATCTTATAGTTACGGAGACGGCTTTCACTCGCCGGGATCTTTCCTATGAAGTGCTGCCGTGGAATGAGGGACGTCTGGCGACGGTCGAGGCGGTACAGCCTTTTACGTTGCAATTTAACCTCAAATCCCGGCATCTGGCGGAAGACTGGTTTGGCGTGGAAGCATTGACCGAGCAGGGAGAAGGGATGTATACGGTTTCGGTTCCTTTTCCCGAGGATGCGTGGATGTATGGATTTATTTTAAGTCTGGGGCCGGATGTGGTCGTCAAGGAACCCGCCCATTTACGGGAGAAGATTCGGGATATGGCGCTACGTATTGCATCCAATTATGGAGAGCCCCTGATAGAGAATCCCGAAGAACATAGAATATAAAAAAGCAAACCTGACGGATAGCTGTCAGGTTTGTTTCGTTATACTGATGTCATATCAATCACGAAAGGGGATTTACGAAAATGGATAAAGCTTGTCAAAGCTGCGGGATGCCGCTGGAGCATGAGGAACAATACGGAACGGACGCTCATCAGGTCAAAACAGATGAATATTGTAAGTATTGTTACAAGGAAGGTGCGTTTGTGCAGCCTGATTTGACGATGGAGGAGATGATTCAGCAGTGCGCGCCTATTCTCGCAGAGCAAGGGATGCAAAAAGAAGAGGCTGTGGCGATGATGCGTAATTATCTGCCGAATTTGAAGCGCTGGCGTTCACAGGAGAGTACGGAACGTGAAGAAGATTTTAAACCGATCCGGGAGGAAAGTCGGGGGGAGATTCGCCTGATCGGACTGGCAGCACGTACAAGCAACCGGAACGAGCAAACATCCCAGGCGATCATTCCAGGCATGTGGGAACGTTTCTGGAGTGAAGATGTGCCTGGACGGATAAGCGGGCATGAAGAACACCGTTCTGTCTATGGCTGCTATACCAATTATGAAAATGGGGTTTTTGGCGACTATACCTTTTTTATCGGAAAAGAAGCGGCTGTGGATGGTGAAGCTTCTGACGGTCTTGAACAACTCGTTATTCCGGCTGCGCGTTACGCTGTCTTTCAAGCTACACCCGAACCTTTCTCGGTCTTTCGGGTATGGCAAGCGATTTGGAGCTGGGCCGCCTTGGGACAAGCAGAGCGGACGTACACAGGTGATTTTGAAGTATATGGAAATCCTGATGAGCCTGTTCTGATTTACATTGCGATCAAGTGATGATTAGGTAGTAAAAACAGAGAGAGCCGTCCGACCATTGCTGTGGTGCGGACGTTTTTTTTGCTGTTTAAATCATAGTAGTCGACCCTTCATTCAAGTTGAACGGCAGGTTACTGCCCAAAAGACGAGAGCCAGAGCACTGACACCAGCACCCAATAGACATACCCCGTTCCAGCCTGCATATGTGTACATATGCGTCGAAGCGATGGCCCCGGTGGCGCTGCCGATGGAATAAAATATCATGTAGCCTGCGGTCAATCGGCTGCGTGCCTCAGGACGTACAGTGAAAATCATGCTCTGATTCGTCACATGCACAGCCTGTACCGCCAGATCCAGAAGGATAACGCCGAGGACCAAAGCGAACAGCGAGTGCTCGGTATAGCCGATAGGCAACCAGGATAGCAGTAGCAGAGCCAGCGCAATACCCGTCGTCCGCTGTCCTGAGCCTTGATCGGCGAGACGCCCTGCCCGAGCAGCCGCTAATGCTCCGGCGACTCCGGCCAGACCAAAGGCCCCGATGGCAGTGTGTGAAAGAGATAGCGGCGGGGCACTGAGAGGCAGTACCAGCGAAGTCCACAATATGCTGAACGCAGTAAAAATGAGCAAAGCCAGCACGGCTCGGACACGCAGAATCCGTTCTTGCACGAACAGGGTGAGAACCGAGCGAAGTAGCTGCGGATAGGATAGCGTTGCTCCTTTGGGTTCATTCTGTGGCAGCACCCGAAACAGCGCTACAGCCATGAATAGCGTCAATGCGGCAGAAACAAGGTACACCGAACGCCAACCCGCGAGATCGGTCAATACACCAGCCACGGTTCGTGCCAGCAGAATACCGATAACGACACCGCTGGTCACCAGACCAACGATGCGTCCGCGTTCAGCCGGGGCGGCCAAGGTCGAGGCGAACGCAACAAGTGTCTGTGTGACGACAGCCAGCAGCCCAACTGCTGCCATGCCCATGAGCAGGATTGTACGCGTGGGAGCCAGGCTAACTGCGACTAACGCCAGCACGGATAGGAGCAGTTGTCCGGTAATCAGCCGCCGTCGATTCAAAAGATCGCCAAGCGGGACGAGCAGAAACAGTCCCAATGCATAACAAATCTGCGTGACTGTAATGACGATGCCAACCGATGAATGTGTGATGCCAAACTCGTGCGCCAGCGCGTCCAGTAATGGTTGCGCGTAATAAATGTTGGCGACAGCCAGCCCACAGGCGATGGCAAATAGGAGTGCCACAGATCGGGACATGGAATGAACGGGGGCTGTTTCGGCAGCGTTGGCTACAGTTTGATGGGGCAGGAGTACCGCTTTTTCTTCTGACGTCTTCATTTTCACATACCACATCACTTTCTGTAAGTTACGTACCGATAAGTATAATATACCGATTGGTAAGTAATGATTTAGGTTAATATAACTTGTGTCCATATGAGATGTCAAGAGTTTATCATGTACATATTTGACAGTCGCTTCTGATAATCATACAATCTTAATATACTGAACGATACGAAAAGAAGGGGTTATTTATGGTTCGACCACGGGAATTTGATGAGGAAAAGGCATTGGATGCAGCGATGCAGCTTTTTTGGGAAAAAGGGTTCGAGGCTACGTCTTTAAGCGATTTAACCTCCAAAATGGGAATTCAGCGCCCCAGTATTTATGCTGCCTTTGGGGATAAAAAGCAATTATTCGAAGCTGCGCTGCGCAAATATACACAATCCCACGCTGCTTATGTACAGTCCAGGCTGCTAAGTAGTGCTTCTGTCAAAGAAGCAATTTGCAATTTTTTTGAAGGGATAGTGGCAGAAGAATATGATGAAGGCCCTAACCGGGGGTGCTTTTGCATCAATACAATGGTAGAATTGGCCCCACATGATGAGAAGTTTGAAATTTTGACGAGGGAACATCAGATGTATCTTTCTACTGTATTTCAAGAAACCATCGAGCGTGGTATACGGTCAGGGGAGCTTGAGACTACTACGGAGGCGCGAGCTTTGGCTCATACGATGATCTCGTTGTTAATCGGGATTACCGTAATGATGAAGTCACGTCCGGAGCGTTCCTTTGTGGATCATGCGGTTGCGACTACACTTATGTTATTGAAGTAACTTCTTTCATATAGCTGATAGTACTTGAGAGTTGTATTTTGGCTTTACTAAAAGCTGTGCCATGAATTTTTCACCTTATGTAAGGGTTAATGCTGTGGTACCAACGATGGTAAAAAGATCCAGACATTATACGGGAGCGACGGCAGCGGATATTGCACTGCGAGAAGTGACACGTTTTGTACAGAAGCATACTGCTTTGGATGAAATTATTTTTGAGTGGGTATAAGGGGGAGAAGTGAATGCATGAGGAGCAAAATCAGGAACATTGGCCAGTGTGGGCTACGGAGCCTGTAAAAATAGTGAATCCTGATCCTGACTGGTCAGAGCAGGGCTTGCAGGTTATTCACGAGTTGCGGGAGCTGCTACTGCCGTTTAAGGTGACGGAAATGGAGCACATAGGAAGCACGGCAATTCCCAATCTTTCCGCCAAGCCCATCATAGACATTATGGCAAAATTGGAATCCTGGGATAGGCTGAAACAGATTGTCTCTGCTTTGCAACCAGCAGGCTGGAGCTATGTTCCGCCTGAGCTGGACGGTCGGGAATGGAGAAGATTTTTGGTTAAAGTGGAACAGGATCAAAGAAAGGGACATCTGCATCTGATGCTGGAAAATGAGGAGCATTGGGATCAACAACTGTTGTTTCGGAACCGTCTTCGTGAACGGCCTGAGCTGGTTCAGCAATATGATGCATTAAAAAGGAAGCTGGCAATGGAAAATCAGCATGATCGTGAAGCGTATACGGACGCTAAAACCGATTTTGTGCAAAACGTTCTGGATGCCGGACCATCCTAAAGATTAGGACGGCCGGACATCCCGGTTTTTCACATTGTTATTATAGAAGGTAGAATCGCGGATAGGGGAATGGCCGGCTGATTACAGACGTTTCAAGAATACGCAGATGCGCTCCAAAGCGATTTGCAGCTGTTCCTGCGACGATGCGTACGAGCAGCGGATAAAGCCCTCGCCGCCCGGTCCGAATGCGGAGCCGGGTACGGTAATGACACCCTCTTCTTCCAGTAACCGCTTGGCAAACTGCTCTGAGCTTAAGCCCGTGTGTGTAATGGATGGAAAAGCGTAGAAGGCACCGTTCGGTTCATGGCACGGCAGTCCTGTCTGACGCAAGCTTTCAACAAACCATTTTCTGCGCAGATTGTACGATTCCATCATGCGGTCTTTTTCCTCCAGCCCGTGGCGCAGGGACTCAATAGCGGCAATTTGTCCGATAATAGGAGCGCACATAACGGTATATTGATGGATTTTCAGCATGGCTGAAATCAGCTCCTGCGGGCCGCATACATAGCCGACTCTCCAGCCCGTCATCGCAAAGGCCTTGGAAAAGCCGCTGATGAGCAGGGTTCGTTCTTTCATGCCCGGCAAAGCGGCGAAGCTTACATGCTTCTGTCCATAGGTCAGTTCACCATAAATTTCATCGGAGATCACGACTAGATTATGCTCCTCCACCAAGCGGGCAATCGGTAGCCAGTCCTCATAAGTCATTACTCCACCTGTCGGATTGTTCGGATAACAGAGAATAAGCACTTTGGATCGTGGAGTCAGCTTGGCTTTGAGCGCTTCAGCCGTCAGCTTGAACTGCTGATCAGCAGAGGTCTCAACCGTTACCGTATGCCCTCCATTCAGGAATGTGATCGGTGAATACGAAATATAGCAGGGAGCCGGAATGAGAATTTCATCGTGTTCCGTAATCAGGGCGCGGAGCGCTAAATCCAGCGCTTCACTGCTGCCGATCGTTACCATGATTTCATTTGCCGGATTGTAGGACGTGTTAAAGCTGCTCTCCAGATACCCGGAAATCTCCTCACGCAGCTCGGGAAGACCAGCATTCGGTGTGTACGAGGTCTTGCCATTTTCCAGTGCTGTGATACAAGCCCTTCTGACATGTTGAGGGGTCACAAAGTCCGGTTCACCGACACCAAGCGAAATAATATCTTTTCTGCCTGCGCTATATTCAAAAAACTTACGGATGCCTGAAGGCGGCATTTCCCGTACAGCTGGAGTTAAAAAATCGCTTATAGATACTGTGGTCGATACGTTCGTCATGTTGATTTCCTCCTTTTTGAAAAACAAAAAAACCCGCCCCTGTAAAGGGACGAGTTTATACCCGTGTTACCACCCTAGTTTCATTCCATAAGAAATGACACTCTGTTCACGTATCCATTAATACGTGTTCCGGTTAACGCTGGAAAGGCGGCAGAGCTTACTTCAGGTTCAGCCCGCTTCTCGGAGATGGCGTTCGGCTACCCTCGGAATGTTGGCTTTCACCTGCCCCAACTCTCTGCAAATCCGCTGTATAGCTTACTCGTTCTCGTCATTGAAATTTGTTACCGTATCAAGTTAGGTGTAATTATAAGCACAACATTTCAGGATGGCAAGTCTTTTTTTATGAAATTAAAGACAGGAGCATCATCATTGACGATTGGAAAATAACGTATATAGTGGTATCAAGGGGGATTGGGCCCCCGATTTCACCATGATTTTTGACAATATTGGCTAGAGAGGGATGGTGTCCATATGAACGTATTTGAACGCTTTAACGGCAAGGTTTTGCCTACGGGATGGGGCTGGATCAACGAACCGACTGTATGGAGATTCGATGAATCCAATAATTTACAGGTATCTGCACCTTCACAGGCGGATTTCTTTAGAGATCCGTCCGGCGCAGCGATAAAATCGTCTGCACCCTTTTTGCATACAACGCTTCAAGGTGATTTTATAATATGGACGAGGGTTCGTGTCGATATGAAGCAGCCTTATGACTCAGGATGCTTGATGATTATGGCGGATGATACCCATTGGGCCAAGCTATGCTTTGAATACTTTGAAAGCACTCCCTCTATTCTTAGTGTGGTCACACGGGATACGTCCGATGATTGTATATCTGGGACGATGGACGTTTCCAATCCGTATTTGCGAGTGGCAAGAGCCGGCAATTGCTTTGCCTTTCATTATTCATCAGACGGTCAGCAATGGAAGTTGGCGAGATATTTTGGCATGGATGTTCCAAACGAGCTAAAGGTCGGGGTCGTTGCACAATCTCCGGTCGGAGAAGGTTGTGATGTTACTTTTGATGCCTTGAATGTGGAAAATCATGTATCCGGGGACATACGAACTGTGTAATAAACGGAGAGAGCATTTCTATAAACAAATATGGACGCATAACGTATATACGTATATTTATGTAGGGGGTTGGACGAGAGTTTGCTGTTTAAAGGAAAGAGATATAAGCTACCCGGCTTATTGGGTGTACTGCTTGTAGCTACGTTGGGATGTTGTGGGCTTATTATGTATGTGCAGTCCACAAGTGGGACGAAAATGTATCAATTTTTGTACTGGGATCTATTTCTGGCATGGGTCCCAGTCTTGATTTCTTTGGGAATGCTCGCCTTATCCAGGCTGGGAAACATAAAAGTGAGAAGGCTCCTTTTATTATTTGCTGGAGTCGTATGGTTGTTTTTTCTGCCGAATGCGCTGTATTTGCTGACTGAATTACTGCATGCATTCCGTTTTTATGATGTGAATCCTGACTCGCGTTTTTGGCTGAATACTCAATTTTGGTTGATCTTATTTACGTCTTTTTCGGCGGCAGGGATTGGTCTTTTTCTTACTTCCATTTGTATATTTATGATCCACCGTATGCTGCAAAAGGTTTGTTCCGGCTGGCTTGCGTGGGCTATCGTTTTTATGTTCCTGTGGCTGTCCAGTGTAGGTGTATATATCGGCAGATTTGCTCGCTGGAATAGCTGGGATGTGGCGTTGCAACCCATGGTGATCGTGATGGATGTTTGGAAATGGGTCGTACATGCCGGAGCAAGGCTTCATTTGTTGTCTTTTAGCTGGCTGGTGTTTGGAATCGCGGTCATTTTTTATCTGTTGATCTATATCTCTTTAAGTGAGGAGAAGCAAGCTTAGGCCGAGGATACGTATTCCACGAATACGGGTCTCGGCCTTTTTACATATGGGAAGCCATCAGCTAAGGTTGTCCTCCCTGTGTTCTTCATAAAGCACACGCACCAGCAGATCCTGACTGAAATTGCCGAATCTTTTGCCGAAAATGGTGAGACCCCCTTTATTCTGCGGCTGATCGGATACGGATAAACGTAATGTAATATCACTTTTATAGTTCAGGCCGATATCCTCCAGTGTGACTTCGGATATACGGCATCCGTCGATGAAGCTTCCATGTTGATTGATGCGGATTAATTTGAGCATGCCGTATTGGTTCAGGTGCGGCGGCCACCAATCGGGATTGAGGACCCCGGGCACTTCTCCAAAGTCCCCGGCGCTGGTCCAGTGACCGATGGGAATATCATTCACATGAAAACAAATATCGGACGGGTATTCCTCACAATAACCCGGTGCTTCTGAGCCCAGCTCTGCGGAAAATTGAATTTCGGTAAAGGATTGATTCTCTTTGAGATAGTTAGGAATTCGATATTCCAGAAAACCATCTGCCATCCAGATCATTTCAGAATCCAGCCGCCCGGGATCTGCAAAATAGCGGGGATCATCAAAATCGCCAATAATGCTGTCTCTGGTCACCAAGCCGCAGGTTGGCACTGCCTGATAGTTACTATAATGACCGATGCGAATTTCAACCTCATACACATTCTTCTGCTCTCTGCTACGCAAGTCCACCATCAGCTTTTCCTTATTCAGATAGCACATTTTTCGGGTTCCGTGCTTGCCACTCACGGTATTGATCTCGACAAGGCCACATTCCTCCAGCTTACGAATATGCATCGTAATCGTGCCGTTGCTCAGGTCAAGTTTGTTAGCGATGTCATTCATACTTTGTCCTTGATGGGCGGCGAGTAATTCCAGAATTTGAATGCGGATTTCCGAACCGAGCGCTTTGAAAATGTCTAGCCCTGACATTAAGTCCTTAATATAAATCATAGCTATAGACCTTCCTTATCTCTAAAAAATGTATTGTAAGCGCTTATATATTTGTTTTGACTTATGTTAAAATAAAATCAGAAAGAAGTAAACTGCTTTGCTGTAAATTATTTTTATGAAAATAAAAAGGAGAGTGAAACGAACCCCAGAATCGATTTTTCATAAAAATAAACGTATTAAAGTTATTTTATTGAATTATTCAGTTAAAATAAACTTAAATACGTTTTAATTTAACTTTTCATGCTATTCAATTCTATACTTTATATTTGTTTGAAAAGATTTAAAAATACATTGACGAACCGTTGAACGACATGCTATATTTTGCTTGTAAACGAATACATTATTGATAAAGTAAAATGTTAATTATATGGCGCATGAGAGGGATGATGATCACAGGCTGAGTGTACAACAGATGATGTACCGCACAGGTGAATACAGCCCAAGTGGTATAAGTTTATTTTAACACTATATGTATGCGGTTTCATTTCAATTTTAGGAGGGGTCGCGTTGATAAAGAAAAAAGGTTTTGCAATGACAATGGTTGTGCTGTTGTTGATGGTTGCTGCACTGGCTGGCTGTAGTGGAGGAAGCTCCAGTAGTGATGGAAGCAAGGAGCTAACGTTCATGTTCCGTGGCGGAACAGATGAGCAGAAGGCATATAAGGAAGTCATTAAGAAATTTGAAGAGGAACATCCTGGAGTAAAGGTTAAAATGGTCGTGACAGCAGCGGATCAATATGCTACAAAGCTCAGAGCTGCGATCACAGGGAATAATCTTCCAGATGTCTTTTATTTTAACCCTGGAGATGTGAAGGCTTATGTAAATAGTGGGGTACTGAAGGACCTCACCCCTTACATTGAGAAGAACAAGGATATAAACCTGGATAACATTTGGAAATACGGTGTGGATTTGTATCGCTATGACGGTAAAATGGCTGGTCAAGGAAATATTTACGGTATGCCAAAGGACGTGGGTCCATTCGCACTCGGCTACAACAAAACGATGTTCGAAAAAGCGGGCGTTCCCTTGCCTGATAAAGACAAACCGTATACATGGGATGAATTCATCAAGGTCAGCGAAGAGTTGACCAAAGATACCAATGGTGACGGCAAGCCAGATCAATACGGTACAGGCTTTAACGTTCAGTGGGCATTGCAAGCCTTTGTATGGAGCAATGGGGCAGATTGGCTGGATGAGAGCAAAACCAAAGTAACGATTGATGATCCGAAATTTGCGGAAGCGCTTCAGTACTTTGCTGATATGCAAAACAAATATAAAATTACACCTGGTATTGAACAATCACAAACACTGGACACCTATCAACGCTGGATGAAGGGCGAAATGGCATTCTTCCCGGTAGGTCCTTGGGATATGAGTACATTTGAAAAACTGCCATTTGAATATGATCTGTTGCCTTTCCCGGCAGGATCGACTGGCAAATCGGCAACATGGATTGGTTCTCTGGGTATCGGTGTCTCTTCTAAAACAAAGTACCCGGATGAATCTGTAGCTCTGGTCAACTATCTGACGACTTCCAAAGAAGGAATGAAGCAGCTCGTAGACGCAAAGGTACAAATTCCGAATCTGCTGGATATGGCGGATGAGTGGGCCAAAGATACGAAAACCAAGCCTGTTAACAAACAAGAATTTATTGATATTGTGAATGACTATGGTCGCTCGTTGCCAGGCAACTATACGTATAATGCCGAATGGTACGATATTTTCTTCACTGATATCCAACCTGTGCTGGACGGCAAGATTACGGCAGCGGATTATGTGAAACAGGAGCAGCCAAAGATGCAGAAACTGCTGGATAAAGCGGTGGAGCAAGAGAAAAAATCACAGAAATAATGCGTAAATAGCGGATAAGGGATGATGTTAGTGGCTGATACCATGCTGCTGACATCATCTTCATTCCAAATTAGAAACAGAGGTGAGCCCTGTGATAACCAAATCTAATCTCTACCGCAAAGAGAAGATATATGGATACTTATTTATTCTTCCTCCTATTCTCGGTCTGCTAATCTTTACGTTGTTCCCGTTTCTCTATTCGTTATACGGCTCTTTTACAGATTGGGACGGATTGGGACAAATGAACTTTATTGGTCTCGACAATTTTAGGGATTTATTTAGCGATGAGCTCTTTTACAAATCGATGTACAATACTTTTTTCTTAATGCTGGGTATTCCAATTGGTCTAGTATTAGCTTTACTGCTAGCACTGGGGTTGAATCGCAAGATTCCAGGCACGACGACATTTCGTGTGATCTACTATATTCCGGTTATTTCTTCGTTGGCTGCCGTTTCTATAATGTGGAACTGGGCATATAACGGAGACTATGGTCTGGTGAACCAATTCCTTGAGCTGTTCGGCATTAAAGGTCCTAACTGGCTGATGGATAAGGATACAGTCAAGCCAGCCTTGATTCTCATGACAGTTTGGAAAGGTCTTGGCTACACCATGTTGCTGTATCTGGCGGCATTGCAAAGTGTATCTCGCTCTTATTATGAAGCGGCAGAGCTTGATGGAGCCAGCGGATTCCAAATGTTCCGCAACATTACATGGCCAATGGTGAAGCCGGTAACCTTTTTCCTGGTCGTAACCAATATCATTGGCGGTTCGCAAATTTTTACCGAAATGAACATTATGACACCAACGGGTGGTCCAGAATACTCCTCCGCTTCAATCGTCTTCTATATTTGGGATAAGGCATTCAAAAACCTGCAAATGGGCTATGCCTCCGCGATGGCTATGATTCTTGGCATCTTCATTTTTATCGTAACTTTGATTCAATTCAAAATGAATGAAAAATCGTCCTTTGATGGGGATTGATTTTCGCGGAAAGGAGTGAGTCTGATTATGTCCCATAGTCAAAGAACGAAAGTTACCAATACTATTATTTTTATTGCCTTAGCCATTGGAGCGATTGTGATGATCGCACCGTTGCTCTGGATGCTGTCCACCTCGGTTAAGGAAAAGCAGGATGTTTTTGCTCTTCCGCCAGTATGGATACCAGAAGTGTTCCAGTTCAGCAAGTACAAGGAGATTTGGGAAGCAGGGCCTTTGCTCAGCGGGATTAAAAACAGTGTGATTGTGGCCGTAAGTGTTACCGTTATTGGTACTTTTACATCCAGTGTGGCCGCTTTTGCATTCGCAAAGCTGAGATTTCCTCATAAAAACAAACTGTTTCTGGCCCTGATCGCATCGATGATGATCCCGTATCCGACGGTTATGATTCCACAGTTTATGATGTTTTCCAAGCTCGGTTGGGTAGACACGCTTCTTCCGCTGATCGTTCCGGGTCTGTTTGGGAATGTGGTCATGATCTTTTTCCTGCGGCAGTATTTACTTAGCATACCTGATGCCATTATCGAAGCTGCCAAAATTGACGGAAGCTCTTATTTCCGACTCTACTCGTCGATTACGTTCCCGCTCATTAAGCCAGCTATCGCCGCGCAGCTTATTTTATGGTTCATGGGGATTTGGAACGATTATCTGGCACCTATTATTTATTTGAATTCACCGGAAACGCAAACATTGCAGCTGGTCATAGCGAACTTTAATGCGACCTATGCCATTCAGACGGATTATCCGCTTATTATGGCAGCTTCCATAGTCGCTTTGTTACCTGTACTGATTATATTCCTGATCTTCCAGAAACAGATTATTGAGTCGGTTGCTATTTCCGGTGTCAAAGGTTAAGTGTAGCCCCTGGAGGGCACGGATGAATGATGTAAGGCAATCACAATATGTAAGGGGTAAAGGAAGGAGGAGAATAACAGTTATGGTGATGCTGCTTATGCTGGGCCTATCCGGCTGTGGGGATAACACTCCGGACCCTGTATATCCACAGGCTCCGCCTCCCGATCACTTGTATGAACTACATACTTATATATAGAGGAGAGAATAACCATGAATCAATCTGTACCCTTTAATAATCCGGTCATTGAGCAACGGGCAGATCCTTGGATTTACAAGCATAGTGACGGATGCTATTACTTTACCGGATCTGTACCAGAGTATGACCGCATTGAGGTTCGACGAGCACGTAATATTCAAGATTTAAGTACAGCAGAGCCTGTCGCCGTGTGGCACAAATATGAAACGGGCCCGTTAAGTGCGAACATTTGGGCACCGGAAATTCATTATATTAACGATAAATGGTACATTTATTTTGCAGCAGCTCGCACCACAGAAACGAAGGAAGGTCTGTTCGACCACCGGATGTTCGTATTGGAAAATGATTCAGCTAACCCACTGGAAGGAGAATGGGTGGAAAAGGGACAGATTAAAACCCGTTGGGAGACGTTCGCTCTCGATGCGACAACCTTCCAGCATCATGGAGTTCTGTATTATGTGTGGGCTCAGAAGGACCCGGATATCGTCGGTAATTCCAATCTGTATATTTCCGAAATGAGCAATCCGTGGACGCTTCGCGGTGAGCAGGTGATGATCTCTACTCCTGAATATGATTGGGAAATCATCGGTTTTAAGGTGAATGAAGGAGCGGCAGTTCTGAAACGGAACGGGCGGATCTTTATCAGTTATTCAGCTAGCGCCACAGACCACAATTATTGCATGGGCCTGTTGACGGCAGATGAGAATGCGGATTTACTTGATCCGAAATCATGGACAAAATCACCTGAGCCGGTATTCTGTACCAATAAGGAAACAGGACAATTTGGGCCAGGTCATAACAGTTTTACGGTTGCTGCTGACGGTAGCGATGTTATCGTATATCATGCACGAAATTACAAGGAGATTACGGGTGACCCGCTGTATGATCCGAATCGTCATACACGTGTTC
Organism: Paenibacillus maysiensis; assembly: GCF_000520815.1. Lineage (GTDB taxonomy): Bacteria > Bacillota > Bacilli > Paenibacillales > Paenibacillaceae > Paenibacillus > Paenibacillus maysiensis. The sequence continues at coordinate 28,148 of NZ_ASRY01000285.1, forward strand.
AGCCGTTCAACTGGAAGGAAGATGGAACACCTGATTTTGGTATTCCAGTACCAGATGGCGTTTCTGTTGATAGATAAGCGAAATCTATTATAGATGGTTGACGTGTTGCACAGCGGCACTGTAGCTTTCTAGAAATCATAGGAAATCATGATTTGGCTGCGTATAACAAGAGCAATAGGATATCTTCTGAGCCTTCAGGCTGGAGGGTATCTTTTTGCTTTTTGGATGTCAAAGCTGGCCGTAATTGTCTTAAATATACACAAGCCAAAGTACATTTGGGGGTTATGTATGCGTTTGAAAGCATGTTAAGCGCTTGATTGATAAAAATGTTTAATATTTTCCACGAGATGGAAGCTGCAAATGTATGGTAAAGTGTAGTATATACAAGGTTTTATCCAAATGTCTTATCCAAAGTCTCCTGTGCATACCGAATCCGAATCACACGAGGTGAGAAAAATGCTGCAATCGTTAAAAGCCATTGCTAACTACAGGAAAGAAAATGATCTGGCCTGGGATACACCGACTTGGCTAAAGCTGCTTGTTTCGGCTGAGGAGCGTATTGTTAATCTGGAACGCATTCGATCCATAGGTGAGTTAAAGGATGCCAATCCTGTACTGGATTATGTGGAGCGCACGTTGCTTATTTTGGACGGACTTCCATTGTCATTCTGGGTTAAAGAGCTACTGGAAGATGTGTTGGTATGGTCTGAGACAGCCAAAGGAGGTACAGTCCGCGAACGGCTACGCTGGCAGCATGAGGGCATTAATTTGTTTGTACATAATATTGGCTCCTCCCAACTATATGTCAGACAGGCTCAAGCCGAGTCCCCTGCATACCCGCGCAACAGCATGACCCGAATTCTGATTGAGACGCATGGATTGATCGGGCAATATATACGGGGAGAAATTCCTTTTGCGGAAAATCGACTGCTGCTCGAAATTACTCGTAAGGGCTGGCTGAGCCCTGAGGAACTGGAGCTTGTTTTACGGGCCCTGAACGAGTGTATTATCGCCGGGGTAGAGCCTGCATTATGGGACCAAGTACGCAGTGAAGTGGAGCAGCTGATCGGCTGGATTGCATGGGATAACGCACCTGTAGTCTGGAGTGTAAAGGAGCGACTGGAGAGATTACGGTCGGTTTCGATTCATGAAGGGGAGCCGTTCGAGCAGGCTTACACAGAACTAGAGCGGGAGTTGAATGTAGAGAAGGTGCTGGCTCCGTTGGAGAATCGGACACTGTGGTATGTGGAATCAGCTTTGCAGGATTTTTCGCTTCAAGAACTGGTAAAGGTATTCTTACTCACGTTGAGGGATGGCACGGGGCAGGAACAGCCTACAACCGTTCGCCATATCAGTTTCGAATCGCTCATGAATACGATGTATTATGACTATCGTGGTGTCAAGAAAATTAACGTATACAAAAAACGAATGATAGAAAAATATTTAAGCGCGTTGTCCTGGCAGGACATTTCAAAAGGAAAACGGAAGCATAATCCTCATTTGAGTGTGATCGTGGAACATAAAGAGGAACTGCCGAGTACTGTGTTTTTTAATTTTGTATTTTCATCTGCGGCTGAGAAACTGATCGACTTTTGTATTGAGGCAGAAAAAACGCCTCTGTATGACAAAGCAGTCCTGCTGCTGTTCGATCTGTTCGGATTACGGCGCGATGCTTATGATCGCTTTCACAATGAGGAGACGTACCTTACAGATATGAACCAGACCGTAGATTACAAAAGGGTCATTTTGGATTACGTGACTGGAACCCGCATACTGGATATTGGACCCGGCGGGGGCGTGCTGCTGGATCTGATCGAACAGGAAAGACCAGATGCGAAGCCACTAGGTCTTGATATTTCTGTGAATGTCATTGAGGCACTTAAACGTAAAAAGCAATTGGAGCGCCATCGTTGGGATGTCATCAAAGGAGATGCGCTCCGGTTGGAGGAATATGTGGAAACAGGGAGCATGGACACGGTCATTTTCTCTTCGATTCTTCACGAGCTCTATTCCTACATCGAACGAGATGGAATTCGGTTCAATCCACAAACGGTGGAGGCTGCTTTGCAGAGCGCCTATCGTGTGCTCGCACCCGGCGGGCGTATCATCATTCGTGACGGTATTATGACCGAACCAGCAGAGCAGCGCAGACGAATTCGATTCTTGGAGCCGGATGGAATGGAATGGCTGATACGGTATGCGCAAGATTTTGCGGGCCGCCACATTGAAATAGAGCGTGTGGGGGAGCATGAGGCTATTTTGCCTGTGAACGATGCGATGGAATTTCTATATACCTATACATGGGGGACGGAAGCCTATGTGCATGAAGTGCAGGAGCAGTTTGGGTATTTTACCCCGTCACAGTATGAAGAGTGTATTCGTAACACACTTGGATCACAAGCGATTATCCGGGTGAGCCGCCACTATTTACAGGAGGGCTATGCCGAGGCGCTGTCCAGCCGTGTTGAGTTCATGGATGAGCAGGGCCAGCGGGTTCCTTTGCCAGACAGCACCTGTCTGATCGTGATTGAGAAGCCGAATAATAGGGCTGGAGTTGCTGAATGATTTTTAATTTGAACAAGAGAGTGCCTTCTGATTTGTGCCAAGCACGATTAGAAGGCATTTTTTAGAAAGCTAGTGGAGGTGTGTTCATGTATGTCCTCGCAGGTGGAAATATCCGGGTATGACAATTGTTGAAATAGAAACAAAATTATATTATATTTTATTGTTAATGCACCAACGGGTGGGAGGACAGGACCATGAACAAAGAAGAACAGGTCATAATGGGTTTCAGGGATTTATATAACAAGATGGTTTGGCTTAATAAGGATAAGATGGAAGACAGTCTTAAGGGTTATAAGTCTTCTGAAGTACATTGCATCGAATACATTGAAAGAAATGTAGATTCCAACGTGACAAAACTTGCGGAGTCCCTTTATATGACTAGCGGTGCCATAAGTAAAATAGCAAAGAAGCTCATAAAAAAAGGTATTATCGAAAGCTACCAGAAGCCGGATAACAAGAAAGAAATCTATTTTAGGCTTACTGAGCAAGGGAAAGTAATCTATAAAATCCATGAGGAGCTGCACAAAGAGTTTCAAGAGCGGGATAAAGCCGTATTTGAGCAGGTAACCGAGGAACAATTTGACAGTATGCTTAGCTTCATGGAAAAGTATAGTAGGCATTTGGATGCAGAAATAAAGAAACAGGGTATAGATATTAAGTCGGAATAAATTTGAATAATGAAAATCAAACCACAGGCAGCCGGGCTCTATTGAGAACGGGCTGCATTTTTTTACTATTATTTTGTTGCCGAGGAAGCAAAAATGTGATATGATTTTTTTTGCTTCCAAGGAAATAAAACCATAGTTTTGAGGGGGGAATTTAATGTTCAAATTTAGATCACACAATGAACAGAACACAGAACAAACCGTAGATAAACACGCTTTAATATTCGGTCTTATCTCTGTGTTTCTTTGCGGAATAGGCTTCAGTATCATAACACCTGTCGTCCCATTCTTAGTGCAGCCTTATACAAGCAATCCGGGAGAACAAGCTGTAGTTGTTACGCTGCTGACCTCTGTTTATGCAGTCTGCGTGTTTTTTGCGGCCCCCGTACTTGGAGCTCTGAGCGACAAATATGGCCGTCGTCCATTGCTCTTAGTATGCCTTTTGGGTTCCGCAATCGGGTACTTGGTTTTTGGCATAGGAGGAGCTCTATGGGTACTATTTGCTGGGCGCATAATAGAAGGTATAACAGGCGGGAGCATAAGCACGATCTTCGCATATTTTGCAGACATCATTCCTCCAGAACAGAGAACCAAATACTTTGGATGGGTGAGTGCGGTTGTAGGTGTAGGCACTGTCATTGGCCCAACTCTAGGCGGATTACTTGCCAAGTTTGGTTATTCTGTACCCATGTATTTTGGAGCAATCATAACTTTATTGAATGTTGTTTATGGATTCTTTTTTATGCCTGAGAGCCTTGACAAGAATAATAGACTGAAAGAGATTACCCTTGTAAGACTGAATCCATTTACACAGCTTGCAAACTTGCTTTCCATGAAAAACTTAAACAGGCTACTTGTCTCAGCGTTCTTGCTTTGGATACCCAACGGATCTTTACAGGCCGTTTTTTCACAATTTACAATGGATACTTTCGGTTGGAAGCCTGCACTAATCGGACTTATGTTTTCAATTATGGGTTTCCAAGACATCATTTCACAAGGATTCATAATGCCAAAGCTTTTGATAAAACTTAATGATAAACAGATAGCAATTCTTGGAATGGTTTCGGAGATTATAGGCTACAGTCTTATTGCGCTATCTACTTTGTTCTCATTCTATCCTCTTTTTATCGCTGGAATGTTTATATTTGGTTTTGGTGATTCGATCTTTGGGCCTTCATTCAATGGGATGCTCTCCAAGTCTGTTGATTCTAGTGAACAAGGAAGGATTCAAGGAGGTAGCCAATCGATTCAGGCTTTAGCAAGAATGATTGGGCCTATCATAGGAGGCCAAATCTATGTATCACTTGGTCATGCCGCACCCGCTTTTATGGGTATGATCCTTATAGCAGCGGCAATACCAGTTTTATATAAGAGAGCGAATATAAATATGTAAACTACCTACTTTCTTTAGGCAATAGGGTTTCAGAACTTAGGGACAAGTTCTGAAACCCTATTTGTTTACAGTCTGAGCCATCCGCATGCGAATGGCTCTTCACAGCATCACCTTGCTAAATTAATTTCACGTATTTGTACTTATACGCCAAAATTAAAATCATCATCTGTCAGCGGCTCTACATTCATCGCCCGCACGTAGCCGTTCCCTTTTTTAGAAAAGAAATCATGCTGCTTGGTGTGGGTGCTGATGCCGTTGAATACAATTGGATTAACTTCTTCTTCTTCAAACAGTGGATCAAAGCCCAAGTTCATCATGGCCTTGTTGGCGTTGTAGCGCAAGAAGACTTTGACATCATCCACCAGCCCGATAGGAGCATAAATTTGCTCGGTGTATTGCTCCTCGTTATTGTGTAAGTAGCGCAGCAAGCCTACCAGCGTCTGGTACAGATCCCGTTGCTCTTCCTCGTCCAGCTCTGCATAAATCTCCTGTGCCAGCACACCCACATAAACACCGTGAATACTTTCGTCCCGTAAAATCAGGTCGATAATTTCTCCGCTGCATGTCATCTTGCCCTGACCCGCCAGATAGAGAGGGTAGAAGAAGCCGCTATAAAATAAATAGCTTTCTAACAGCACTGACGCTGCCATCGCGAGATACAGGTCTTTGGGTGTATGGATATTCATATAATACTGACGAATGGTTTCCGCCTTGGTCTGGAGATGCGGATTTTCCTCTACCCAGCGGAATATATTATCAATCTCTTCCGTAGAAGCCAGGGTTGTAAAAATGCTGCTGTACGATTTCGCATGAATTTGCTCCATCATCGCCATAAAGCTCAGTACAGCTTTGCGTTGCAGCCCGTCTACATGCTCCATAATCTGCGGCATACCTACGCCGCCTTGAATCGTATCCAGCAGCGTTAAGCCGCCGAGCACCTTCATGTAGGCATCTTTTTCAATATCACTGAGGGTGACCCAGCTCATTTTATCGTCGGACAGCGGAATTTCATCATCCGTCCAAAATTGCATAATGTTCTGATTCCAGAACATCAATGTGAAATCATCGTCCGAGCGGTTCCAGTTTACAGCTTGTATACCTGTCATTGTTTAGCATTCTCCCTTCAGCTTCCGAGATTTCCTAGAGTCACAATAAGGTGCTATAGGCGAATCATCGTATGCTTGACATACGGAAGCTGCATCCGCGAGGCCGTGTCCCAACCCATAAAGGGCGGAACATCGAGCTGGATACAGCTTCTAATGAAAAGCATCCATATATATGAGGATTTCTAATGTTAATTTATGAGCATGGTCTTAGATTGAGCAGGTGAGGCACTCTTCTACAGACAGCTTTTTGGTACGTGTGTAGTACAACGATTTGAGTCCTTTGTGAGCAGCATACAGATAGCAACGCGCCAATTGGCGTGTAGTCACGTCACTGTTCACATGAAGCACGGTCGAAATCCCTTGATCCACGTGAGGCTGGATTTCTGCAATCAGGTCAAGCACTTTGAACTGATCCATTTGATAAGCGGATTTATAAAAGAACACATTATCTCTTTGCAAGTAAGGCATTGGATAATAGGTCGTCGAATTCGCATAGGTACGTGTTTCAATTTGTTCCACGATTGGCATCACGCTGGACGTCGCATTTTGAATATATGAAATGCTGGCCGTCGGCGCAATCGCCATACGGTAAGCGTGATACAGGCCGTTCTTCTGCACGTCTGCTTTCAGCTTGCCCCAATCCTCCGGAGAAGGAATATAGATGTCGTTGAACAGCTCTTGTACGCGTGCCGTTGTCGGACGGTAATCGGTATTCAGATAACGGTCAAAATACACCCCAGTCGCGTAATCCGATTCCTCAAAGCCATAAAAGCTTTGTCCGGCCGCTTGCGCGATTTCCATGCTTTTCTCCAAAGAGTGATAGTTCATCGTCATGAAGAAGGTACGGACAAAATCCTTCGCTTCGTTGCTTTCATAAGCAATTTTGTTCTTGGCAAGGTAGCCGTGCAGGTTCATGACACCCAGACCGACAGAATGCATCTCACGGTTTGCCTTGGCAACACCCGGCGCGTTCGCGACTTGGGTCATATCGCTGACCGAGGTCAAGGCAATCATACCCTCGTGAACGGATTCGCGGATTTTCCCATGCTCCATCACATTTACAATGTTGAGAGAAGCCAGATTACAGCTGATATCCCGACGGATTGTATCCTGTTGGCCGTAATCTGTAATTTCAGAGGTTTCCTGTAATTGGAAAATTTCTGTGCACAGGTTTGACATTTTAACCTGGCCCACGTTTTTAAGAGCATGTGCCTGATTCGCGTTACTTTTGTTCATCATGTATGGATAGCCGGATTCCAACTGGATCATGGCAATTTTGGTCAGCATGTCACGCGCGCTCATCGCTACCTTTTTCTTCACCCGGTCGTCAGCGAGCAGTGTATCGTACATTTCATCTAGATCCATATCGTCCAGATGGGTACCGTAGGCCTTGTATACACTGTAAGGAGCGAATACATGCAACGGCTCATTATCCTGAGCCAGCTTATAAAAGCGGTTCGGTACAATCAGTCCGATGGAGAGTGTCTTCAGGCGCACTCTTTCGTCGGCATTGATTTTTTTACTATCCAGGAACTCCAGTACATCCCATCCGAAAATGTTGTAGTATGCTGCACCGGAGCCTTTACGTTGACCCATCTGATCCGCGTAAGAGAAGCCGTCCTCCATCAGCTTCAGCACAGGCATAATTCCTTTAGCCGCGCCTTCTACACCTTTGATCGCCTCGCCGCGTGACCGCAGTTTCGACAGGTTGACCGCGACACCGCCGCCGATTTTGGACAACTGCATGCAAGTGTTCAGCACGTAGTTGATCGAGTTGAGGGAGTCGTCCATTTCGAGCAGGAAGCAGGACACCAGTTCTCCACGACGGCTTTTGCCTGCATTCAGGAAGGTTGGCGTTGCCGGCTGGAGACGCTGCTCCATCATCGAGCGCGACAACAGGCGCGCCGTATCGGCGTTACCGCGTCCCAAATGAAGGGCGACGACTGCCACCCGGTCAGGGTAGTGCTCCAGATAGACCTTACGGTCATTACTCTTCACTGCATAATCCGTATAAAACTTGGATGCTGCCATATAGGAAGGAAATTTAAAATTATAACTATGAGTGATATGGAAAATATCCTTAATTTCGTCAGCCGTATAGCTACTATAGAAATTTTCGTAATAATCATTCTCAATCATGTAGAGCACTTGAGCCGCTGTATCCGCAAACTTCAAGCTCCGTTCATCGACTTCCTTCATAAACTCGTCTACAGCCTCTTGGTCCTTTTCCAATTGAAAAAAGCCGTCTGTATCGCGTTTCATCAACATGTTGTTCAATTCAATATGCCGCAACTCGGCTCACCTCCTGTTTGAAACGCTCTACATCGCCGAACGTTCCGGATAATTCAAATTTACTGATGACAGGCACGTTGTAATGGTCGGAGATCAAATCCGCGCTTTTGGCAAAGCACTCGCCCCAGTTACGGTTGCCACTGGCAGCCACACCCACGAGGTTTTGAGCATTTTTTTGCAAAAAGGAAGATACCCTTTCAGGTATCTGTCCAAACCCCGTTGTATATGTAATGAGTACGTATGGTTCCTCTATAGTCATTTGCTCCTGGATTTGGACCGCCGGAAGCTTGAGCTTCCCGATAAATCTTTTTACATTGCCGGTCTTGGAATCATAAGCAATCAGCATTGTATTCATCCTCCTTGACATTTGGCAAAACGGCATCTGCCCAAGGCTCGAAATCCTGTAAAGATTCGCAAACCCTTGCTGGCTGTGCTTCGCCAAAATTTTAACGCCTATTTATATCGGTACTTCCATATCTGTATTTTCAAGATATATGTGTAAAATACGCGTTATACACTATATTTAGAGTACGATTTCTATTTTATATCTATATATAGGTGAGGTCAATCACTTTTAAAAGGTTGGGCACAAGGATTGGGGGCAAGTCCAAGCGGGGTGCGGGATAAGCAGAATAACTTTTTTTTTCGTGCGAATTTTACAAATGTACTGGAGTTTTGAAGGATGAAGATGTACGATTTGTCAATAGGAGATACTGTGCTAAATCTACCTTTTACTGTAGGGGGAATACGTATGATGGGAAATGGATTTATGGATTCAGGGTCGTTTGATGCCATATTTTTTATCGTTTTTGGAATCATTGCAATTGGATTTATCGCTATCATTGCCAAGGCAATCGGTACGGGGCTTTCGAATCAAGCCGCTGAGTTGGAACAACGTTCATGCAAGGTGGTGGACAAGAGAACGAGGGTTCGCGGGGGTTCAGGCGATTTTTCAGCTTCGACAGATTATTTTGTTACTTTTGAGTTTGATGGGGGCGAGCGCAAGGAGTTGGAGGTGAAGGATAGGGATTTTGGTATGATTGTCATTGGAGATCGTGGGGAGCTTCGTTATAAAGGCACGCGCTTTCTGGAGTTCGTGAGAGTGATGGAAGCATAAGCTGAATTACCTGAGGGCAGGTAACTGCCAGGATACCCATACATAACCGAAGGGAAGATGTACTATGCCGCATATTATTGGGGAACGCATCGTGCTGAGAGAGTATCGTCAGGAGGATATACCGGAAATACGAAAATGGGTCAATGACCCGGATATTACACGCGGTTTGAGCGATGTTTTTACTTATCCTCATTCTCAGACGAATAGCGAAGCCTACGTACAGATGATGATCGACGGTAACTCCGAGATCAAGGGCTTTGTTATTGCGCATAAAGACACGCTGGACTATATCGGACAACTGGATTTATTTAAAATCAACTGGATGAATCGGCATGCCACGCTAGGCATTGTGATTGGACGCGACGATAATCTAGGCAAAGGCTACGGACGTGAAGCGATCCGGCTATTACAGAAATTTGTATTTCATACGCTGAACCTGAATCGGCTGGAGCTGGAGGTCTACGCATACAACGAGCGTGCATATCGCTGCTATCTGGCCTGCGGCTTCAAGGAGGAAGGTCGGCTGCGGCAAAAGCTGTTCAAGGAAGGCCAATATTATGACATCATCCAGATGGGGATTTTGCGAAGTGAGTATGAGGCTGCGGAACAAACGACGGAATCTCGATAATGAAAGCACATAAGTTATTTTATTCCGTCAGCTTTCTTCAATTTTTTATGAGTGAGATTACGGGGACTACGCTCATCTTATTTCTATTAGCGAAAGGCCTTTCCCTACAAAGTGCGAATTTCCTGTTGGTTGTATATTTTGTAAGTATTTTTTTGTTTGAAATTCCTACAGGTGCGATTGCAGATAAGTATGGAAGGAAAATTTCTGTTGTTTTGGGACTTTGTTGTTTTTTAGTCTATAGTGTGCTGTTCGTTTGGACGGATCATATCGTGGTGCTTGTTTTAGCGCAAATCTTTGGTGGTCTGGCTATATGTTTACAATCAGGTTCGTTGGAATCCTGGGTTGTGGAAAATAGTGATAAGCCAATGGAAGTCCTTTTTACAACCTCAAACAGCATACAGTATATTTCGGGATTTATTTGTGGGCTGTTGGGAGCTTTTCTTGCAACCTTCAACTATTCACTTCCTTGGTTGGCCAGCATTTTATCTATTATCCTATGCATTTTTCTGTGCTATTTTTACATGAATGAGGAGAATATAGCCCATAGAAGAATGTCTGGTACTCGTATTAAAACAATTATCGGAGAAAGCATCCGTATCGGGCTGGAAAATAAGTCGATCTGGATTGTGTTTATCATCGGTTTATTTATCAGCTTTTCGAACTCGGCGGGTAATACATTTCAACAGCCACGTCTTGTCGGTCTTTCCGAACAGGGGATTTGGATTATGGGATTTATCAAGGCAGGCTATTCATTATGTATGACTTTGGGCAGCTATCTGGTTCGAAAGTTGGGCAGGCGATACAGTGATGTACATATACTCATGGGTGCTTGCGGAATGATCGCTGTTTGGCTTATTTTAGCCGGGGCTTTCAACACGTTTTATCCTGTACTGCTTACCTTTTTAATCTATGAGATTGGGCGAGGAATGTACCCGGTAGCCAAACAAATTTTCCTGAATAAAAGAATCTCTAATGAATATCGTTCTACATTACTATCCTTGGATTCTGCAATTTCCCAATTAGGCATGTGTATTGGTTTAATCGTGACGGGGATCATCAGTCGTAATTTTACGGATTTGTCTTCGGACCAAACACCCATTCAAATATCTTGGGTGATGTGTGGCGGGATTGCGTTGATTCCAATCTTTTTATTGTTGTACGTCAATCGGATGTCCAACAAAAGTAATTCTTGGAAAGAAGAAAGCAACAAAAAAGAACATTCCATGTAAAAGGGCTGGACAGCATCAGGCTGTCAGCCCCTTTAATCGTTATTTTTCCCCGTTCCACAGCTTGAGCCGATTTTGGATCAGTCCGGTGTAGATTTCTTCAGCCTTCGGCACACCTGCCTGATCCAGCTCTTGGAGCATGCGGTCATAGACAGCATCAAATTGATCCGGTTTGGCGAGTACGGCTTCGGGAATCCGTTTGCGCACAATATCCTGCGACTTCTGATAAATAACATTGTAGTTCGTATTGGTCGGCACAGGCATGTTGTAGGCGGCGCCCCATTCTTTTACCGGAAAATCCTTCTCGTTCGGGAACAGGTCCTTCCACGTTCGAGCATTGTAGGCTTGCAAGGATTTTTTTTCGGCTGGGCTGTAATTTTCGGTAATCATCTCCGGATAGTTCGTCGTATAGTAGTTGCCGGAAGGGTCCTTGATGCCGTCACCGTAATGCGGCCCCCACATCCAGTACAAACCGATGCCTGACTCTCTCGTAAAAGCGGAATTATCGGTGTTTTTACGTTGCTGCACATCGGCCGGAATAACTCGTTTGCCGTTCTCTACATTGTAATGCTGGCCTTCGATTCCCCAGTTGCGCAAAATTTGTCCTTCGTCGGAGGCCAGAAAATCCAGAAACTTGATGGCACGCACGGGATTTTTGCACGAGGTTGTAATTCCGATCCCGTATGCAGCATCAAAGCCGAGTGGCTGGAGGGAATGATCCTCATATTTCTCGCTTAACGTGACTGGAAAATGCGCGTAGGTAAATTCATCCTTGCCCGACGCTTTGAGTGCGTTTTCGGCATCCTGATAGTTCCATTCCTGATCGATGAGTCCAATCACACGACCTGCGGCGATTTTGGACTTGTATTGATCGCTTTTTTGCACAAAAGTGTCCTTATCCAGCAGTCCTTCGTTGTACATGTGATTCAGCCAGCGAAAATATTCCCGTTCCTCCGGGCGTTTGTAGTGGAGAATGGCTTTATGCGTCTTGGGGTCGATATAATACTCTCCATCATCCGGTCCGCCTGTAGCGGTAACTGCCGGATTGGTTACAGTAATTTGAATTTTCCAATCTTCGGCGTCAAGGGAGAGGGGGATGGTAGGCTGACCGTTAGTGGTGGGGTATTTGGCGACATAGTCCTTGAGCGCTTTTTCAAAATCCTGAACAGTGCGAATTTTCGGATAACCGAGCTTCTCAAGTGCCTGATGCTGGATTTCGAACCCGGTTTGTGCGTCAAATGCGATGTGATCTACGCCCAAATTGGTTGGGATCGTATAGATGGCAGGGTCGTCATGGCTATATTTAATACGGTTAAAATAGTCTCCGTACACTTTCTTGATATTGGGGCCGTATTTGTCAATCAGGTCGGTTAAGTCAATGAGTGCCCCGGCATCGACCAGCTTACCGACATCATTTTTGGGATAGACCAGATCAGGATACTCTCCGCTGGCAGCCATCAGAGCAAACTTTTCCTCACTCCGGCCATTGACGGCATGCTCCCCGTTCAGTGTGACGCCCGTTTTTTTGATGATTTCCTGCCCGACTGCATCCTTCATATTATTCCAGTTGGAGCTGGCGTCACCACCAAAAAAAGTAAGTGTGACAGGGCTGGTGTCATCGGGATTTTCCTTTTCTGCCGTACCGCCCGTTCCATTCGCGCAGCCCGTTGTCACGAGCAGCAGCAAAGCCAGGAGCAGGATGGAGCCTTGTCGTACCGACCTGTTTTTGAACATCTGCAAAATCCCCCTTTATAAGTATGATTCACATAATGTAAGTGCTTTCAATAGTAAATTGTAGGAAATAGCGAACCTGCCGTCAAGTTATTTCTGTTGATTTGTTATGTGTTTGTTTTTTTATTATGCAAACATATTTTGGTGGATGGTGTGGATTTGTGCAAATCTATCGTTTGATGATCTAAAACAAAGTGTGCTACGATGATACCAGTTTATTGGCACGCCCATGTATTGGAAAGGCAGAGGCAGAAAAAAGATTCCGAATAGGGTTGGGTGAGAAGATGCGTGGAAAAGTAACGTTGCAGGAAATTGCGGATGCGGCGGGCGTTTCAAAGTTCGCTGTTTCGCGTGCATTGTCCGGCAAGCCCGGAGTAAGTGAGGAGACGAGGGCAGTGTTGGTCAAGCTGGCTGCCCAGATGGGCTATTTTCGCAATCATCCAAAGACAACGGGGGTGGAACCTCGGGACACGGATGCCGGGGAATGGTCGGGAACTGTGCTGGTGTTATTTCCGAATATACGGCACCAGAACAGAGAATCCAGGTATTGGGGCCCTGTATTTGAAGGTATTTCCGAGCGTCTGAACCGAAAAGGGATGAACATGCTCACGTTAACGGAGCCTTCGACAGAGGATATGTTTTCTTTGCTGAATCCGGAGGCGATCACGGGCATTATCACGGTGGGGTCCATTTCCACTTCAATATTGCTGAATATTTATCGGATGAGCATCCCGGTCGTCATGGTGGATCATTGGGATTCTGCATTTTTAAGCGATACGGTGTTCACGGATAACCGAACGTGCATGGGTGAACTCATGAGAAATGTGTTGTGCAGAGGCTATACCCGCTTTCAATTTGTCGGAAATATCGACGATGCTCACAGTTTCTATGAACGTTGGGAAGCTTTTCGCTCCGCACTGGAGCTTGGAGGAATATCCTTAAAGCAAAACAGAGCTTTGCTACATATGGGAGCGCAGGAGCTTGCCGAGGAATTGGACAAGCTGACCGAGGATGAATTGCCGGAGATGTTTGTATGTGTGAATGATGTGACTGCCGGGCAAGTGGTGGATGCGCTCAAACAAAAGGGAATTGACGTCCCAAGGCGCTGTGGAGTGACTGGTTTTGACGATACGAGCGAGCAGATGCCGATTTATGCGACGGTGAGAGTGGATAAGGAACTGCTGGGCATGCGTGCGGTGGATCAATTGCTATGGCGCATAACCAACCCGGATTCGCCTGTCGAGAAAAAGCTGTTACATGCAGATCTGGTCGTGCGGGAAGGGTATGCGCCGCGGCTCAGTCAGGGTAACGATGAACATGAACACCCAATCAGCACAATCAAATATAGTTGACGTCCAGATATAGATGATCGAGCTCCGTACACGGGGGAAGATAAAAAGTCGCTTTTTAGCCTTTTGGGGCGAGGCGACTTTTCTTTGTTGTTTTTCGATTTGTTTTGTCACAAAAAACGATTTGACTATTTTGTTAGCTTAATGTTATTTTTGTTATGTTTATAGAGGAGTCCAGATGTTCCCAATCATCCTTACAGGGAGGCTTGCGACGATGTTCAATGTGACAGGATTGGATAACTGGAGGTTTAGGAACGCATCAGGTGATGAGTGGCTTAGCGCGAAAGTACCGGGATGTGTGCATACGGATCTTTTACGACATGGCAAAATTCCTGATCCTTTTATCGGAACGAACGAGGCAGAGGTACAATGGATTGACAAACAGGACTGGGTATACGAAGCCTGTTTTGAAATGAATGCGGAACAGCTTCAGTGCCCATGTGTAGAACTGGTGCTGGAGGGCTTGGACACGTATGCGGAGGTAAAAGTGAACGGGCATCCCGTTTTGTCAGCCAACAATATGTTTCGGATGTGGAGACGGGATGTGAAGGCATGGATTCAGCAGGGGGAGAATCGGCTGGAAATCGTGTTCCGTTCTCCGGTAGCTGAGGATCTGCCCAAGCTGGAGCAACTGGGTTACGCTCTTCCCGCGCCAAATGATCAGTCCGAAGCAGGGGGGCTGACAGACAAAAAGGTAAGCGTTTTCGCACGTAAGGCTCCTTACCACTACGGCTGGGATTGGGGACCGAGGCTGGTGACAAGCGGCATTTGGAGACAGGTAAGGGTGGAGGCATGGTCTGGTCTGATTGTAAGAGACTTGTTTATCCGGCAGGATGAAATCAGTGCAGACGGAGCCAGACTCACGGCTGTGGCAGAGATCGAAAATGCGGGTGAGATCAGGGAAGCCGATCTTCGTATTTCCGCTGACGGGAGGGAGTGGTCGAAGCCTGTTCGTTTGTTGAAGGGAAGGCAAACGCAAACGGTGGAGCTGGAGTTGTATATGGAGCAGCCAAAGCTGTGGTGGTGCCAGGGGCTGGGAGAGCCGCATCTATATACGTTTGCAGCCGAGCTTGTGGAGCGGGATGAAGGAGCTGTCATCGCGGAAAAAACGGTAAAGACGGGCTTGCGTTCCATTCGTCTTGTGCGTGAACGGGATGCCAAGGGAGAGAGCTTTTATTTTGAGCTGAACGGGGTTCCGGTGTTTGCGAAGGGAGCCAGCCATATTCCGAATGATAGCTTTACCACGGAAGTGACACGGGAGAGGTATCGACACGAGATTGCCAGCGCTGCTGCCTCTCATATGAATATGCTGCGGGTCTGGGGCGGTGGTATTTATGAGGAAGACATATTTTATGAGCTTTGTGACGAATACGGTTTATTGATATGGCAGGATTTTATGTTTGCGTGCAGCATGTACCCGGGAGATCAGGCTTTTTTGGACAATGTGGCAAAGGAAGCGGAGGACAACATCAAGCGTCTGCGCAATCATCCATGTATCGCTTTATGGTGCGGCAATAATGAGATTGATTCGGCTTGGGCGCATTATGAGGAGAACGGGGGCTGGGGCTGGAAAAAGGATTATACGCCAGCGCAGCGGGAGCGCTTGTGGTCTGATTATGAGACGCTCTTTCACCGAATTTTACCGGAAGTGGTACACATCTGGTCCCCGCAGACGGCATATTGGCCCTCGTCTCCACTGATCGGCCTGTCTGGTGACCGAAATCAGCATGCTCATCCGTCTTCGACGGCGGGGGATGTTCATTACTGGGGCGTATGGCACACATCTGAGCCGTTTGAAAATTACCATGTGCATGTGGGCCGTTTTATGAGTGAATATGGCTTTCAATCCTTTCCCGAATACAAGTCCGTGCGCTTCTATGCAGAAGAGAATGAGCTGGAGCTGGAATCAACAGTAATGCTGGCGCATCAGAAGAACGGGGCAGGCAATCGCCTGATTAAAGAATATATGGAACGGTACATGCGGGAGCCGAAGGATTTTAAAGCTTTTCTTCCCATGAGTCAGGTTTTACAGGCGGAAGCGATGAAAATGGCCATCGAGGCGCATCGGCGTCGCAAGCCTTACTGCATGGGCACATTGTATTGGCAAATGAATGATTGCTGGCCCGTTGCCTCCTGGTCGAGTATGGACTATTTTGGTCGCTGGAAGGCGCTGCAATATACGGCTAAGCGCAGCTTTGCCGATGTACTGCTGAGCGTAGCGGATACGGAGCAGGGTAATAAGGAGCTGCATATTGTCAACGATACGCTAAAACCTGTTCAGGGCACGCTGCGGCTGACGCTTTTGCATATTCGGGGTAGTAAGGCCATCCGTGAAGAGGATATTCAGGTAGAGCAGCAAGCTAATGCAGCGGGGCTGGTACATATATTGCTTGCCGACAAATGGCTGAATGGACAGAACCCTGCGGAGCATATGCTGGTCGCACGTCTGATAGAGAACGGTGAACAGGTGGCTTCCTGTGAAGTTTATTTTGCTGATACCAAAGAGATGGATTTGCCACAGCCGAATATTGAAGTGATAGAAGTACAGGGAAGCGGAGGAAGCCGCTTTAACCTTCGCTCGGATGTACTGGCGAGGCATGTATGGCTGTCAGCGGAGCAGGAAGGCATTTTCAGCGATAATCATCTGGATCTGGCTCCTGGTATTCCGAAAACGGTGGAATTTTTGGCTCTGGGCAGGGGGGATTCGGGCTTTGAGACAGCTTCGCCGGGCAAGCTGACGGTATGTTCATTGGTAGATTGGATACAAGGTTAGAGAACAGCTTAGGTTTATCCGTACTTCATTTAGGCGGATAAGCCCTTTTTGCTGTATAAATGATTTTGTGATGATATGTATAGCGTTTTCATTATGTTAATATATTTAACAGAAATGAGTTTTTGAATTGAATATCAACGGATATTTGTGAGAAATCTATCTATTCAGCCTCTAATTTTGGTAGAATAGGTTCAAAGTATAATCAAGACCGCATTAAAGCTGACATCACGAGTATGCTTATTGTTGAACGAAGCTCTATAAAGAGGGTCATGGAAGCATTAGGCGGCAGGAGGGATATGATGAGAAAGAGCTGGTACAGGAGATTGCTTTTTTCCTATTTCCCGATTTTTATGTTGACCGTGTCCATTCTCATTTTTTTATCCTTCCTGATCGTGAATGAGATATCACGTAATGAGACGGGGAAGGCGAATCGGATCACGACCGGATTTGTGATGGACAGTGTGGAAAAGTCGCTGACGAAGGTAGAAATGGACGTATTAAGCGAGGCGGAAACCAATAAGAGCTACAGCTACTTTTTAAATGGACAGGCGCAGAGTGGCAGCACGATGTTGTATGGACTGGCAGGAAGCTTGCGTGCGCTCAAGGATAATCATGAATTGGTACATTCCATTTATATTTACAGGATGAAGGATCAAAAGGTACTAACCAGGAGCGGCCTTCAGGATGCCAAGACATTTGGCGATTATCCGTATATCGAGCAGGCACTGCGGTCTGAGGATCGGCAGTGGTCACCTGTGCGGGAATGGAAGGAGCCGGGCAAACATACGTCAGATCGTGTGATTTCGATGCATAAGCGGCTTCCGTTGCCGTTCGGGGGACAAGGGCTGCTGGTAATCAATATCGGTGTGTATCCGTTGGAGCAAATGATTGGTCAAATGACGAATCCGGCGGTTTCTTATCTGGTGATTAAGGATGGCGAAGGGCATACGATCTACCCGGCTGCATCCGACGCAGGAGGAGCTGTAAAAGAGGAAGACGGACAGCAATTGACTCATTTGCCGTCGGCTAGACTAGGCTGGAGCTTCGAAAGTGGCATTCGTGCCGGGCAACTGTTCGAGTGGGTGTCTGTCATTTCTTACGTTTGGATTGTGCTCGGGCTGGCTGTTGTCGTCTTGGCAGTAGTTTACATTATCTATGTAACACGCAGAAATTACCGACCGATTCAACTGATGATGCAGCGCATTCAACAATTGCCGGGCAGTCCTGATGAGGGAACCAACAAGGATGAGCTGTGGATGATTGATCACGCGCTGCAAAGTCTGATTCGGCAAACGGTCGATTATGAACAGCAAGAGTATGCGAATGTACTTATTCGGCGACGGCAATTGTTCCTTGATCTGATGGAAGGTACAACCATGGAAACGGCCACAGTGCGTTTGGATAATCTGTCTCCTTTTGTGGACGATACTCAGAGAGAGGCTATCCGTGTCTACGCTGTCATGGTGGTAGAACTGCATGATCTGGAACTGGAGCAGCCGTACACAACCGAAGGACCACAAGCGGGCAACAGAAGTTCGAATGAGCATGGAAGTGAAGATCAACGTCTGAGCCTGTCGTTGCTGGGTGTGATGCAGGAGCTTGCAGCCACTTATGGTTGGCAGGGCTGGGCAGAATGGATGAGCCGCGAAAGAATTGCCATTTTGCTAAGAAAAGAGGATGATGACGGGGAAGGGTTGCTGGCTGTGAAGCTGCAGGAGATGGCGCAAACGGGCTGCGAGTGGCTACAGGGCCATCTGGGTGTACAGCTCACCATCGGAATTGGCGGTCAAACTCACGAGTTGGAGTATATTAAGGATTCCTATCGGGCGGCTGTTTCTGCCCTTCGGTATCGGTTAACGCTCGGGGTGCACGATATTGTGATTAGTGACCAGGTTCCGCAGGACAATGAAATTCCGTTATATACGTATCTGCCGCTGATTTCGGAGACCATCCGTTCTTTTCGGTTGGCCAGCCATGATTGGCGTGGACGGTTGGAAGGTCTATTCGCATCGATGGAAACGGACAAGTTGAAGGATGGGGATATTTTAACCGTGATTCAGTGGCTACAAGAGCTGCTGGAACGGGAAATGCGCGAGATGAAGGACGTGTCGGGTGCGCTGGATCGTTATTTTAACGGGCCGGAGGCGGAGAGATGGAGATTTGAGGTAGAGTCTGCTCCTTCGCTGGCCCTGATGCACACTCTGCTGCTGGAGCACATGACCACCGTGTACCGTACTTATGTTGCAGCCAGTGAAACCAAGAGCTATCGGGCTATGGTCAGTGAGATGAAACAATATATTGAAGAGCATTATACGAATCCGGATTTATCTTTGAATCATTTGAGCGAACGTTTTGATGTGTCGCCTAAATATGCCAGTCATTTGTTTAAAACCGAGTTTGATATGAAATTCGTGGATTTTTTGACCCGGTTGCGTATGAACCATGCCCAGCAAATGCTGTGTAACACTACAGAGACGGTTCAGCACATTGCAACCCAGGTCGGTTATGCCAATTCGATTACCTTTGGACGGGTGTTTAAGCGTGTGGTTGGTGTCACGCCGGGAGATTATCGCAAGCTGAGATTGAAGCCGGAAGATTCATCATTAACAGGGGGAGCGCTTTAGGCGCTCGCCTTTTTAGCATTTTATTCGTTAAAAGGCGGGCAGACGGTGTCGGTTTATGGAGCGGAATTTAGTTTATTGCGGCACAGGAGGACAAATGCGATACTTATGTCCATATCTTGAACCTACAGGGCGTCAACGGCCGATGTATTGGCAGGCATGAGGGCGAACCGGAATGACGGAGGATGGGCTATGGCGGACATAGATGTACAAAAGCAATATGGGGATGAGCCGAAGGCTTCCGGCTGGGCGGCAGGCATTGATGTCGGCGGGACGAAGACGCTGATCTGTATCGGTACAGCGGAACGGAAAGTGGTGGTGAGGCATAGAATTCCGACGGTGCATACGAAGGATGCAGCCTTTTTCTTTGAAAGTCTGTTCGGGGAGCTGGAAAGCTGTCTGGAGCAGGAAGGCTTGACGCTAGAGCAATTACAAGGAATCGGGATCGGCTTTCCCGGTGTGGTAGATAACGATAGCGGCAGGATCACTCACGCCCCGGCGCTCCAATGGAGCATGCACGACAGTGCACATGACAGTGGTACGCATGGCGGTATACGATCTGTCGTTGGACAGCGCTATAGCGGACGCTTGGTGCTGGATAATGATGTAAATATGGCTGCGTTGGGAGAGCAATGGCTGGGCGCAGCGCGGGGATTACGTCATGTACTGATGGTAACGGTAGGCACAGGCATTGGAAGTGGTCTTATTTTGAACGGGGAGCTATACAAGGGAGCCGCAGGCGGAGCTGGGGAAATGGCCTACTGGATTGCAGGTGAAGAACAGGCGCGGCAAGCGGCAGAGCGAAGAGGGACGGACGAGTTCGGTGTGTTCGAATCTTTAACGTCGGGTACGGCAATAACACACAGTGTAAAATCGGCGCTTGCGTCCGGCATACCAGGTACGCACATGGTACGGCTGGCGGATGGCCAACGGGACCATGTTGGGGCGCGACATGTTCTGCAAGCGGCAGCCGAAGGTGATGTGGAAGCACAGACGATTCTGGAGCCTGCGCTGGCTTATATGGCGATGGCTCTGACGAATGTGATCAGCTTGCTGAACCCGGAAATGATCGTTGTAGGCGGCGGTGTGGCTGAAGGGAGCACGTATTATTTGGATGAAATTCGGCAAAGAGTAGCCTTATGGACGGACATTCCTTGTACCATTGTACCTGCTGGGCTGGGTAATGAAGCCGGGGCCATCGGAGCGCTGGCGACGATTCTGGGCAGCGCGGTACGCTAAACAACAGGGAGGATTCCAGATGGTTGGCTCACAAATGCTGAAGCTGCGAGGCTTTTATTTGTTTATTGGTTTAGCAGGGGGGATGTTTAACCCGTATTTGACCTTATTGCTGGTTCAGAACGGGTTGACGAGTACCAGTGTTGGTGCGCTGATGGCGATCGGTACGCTGGTATCCATTCTGGTTCAGCCAATATGGGGAATTATTGTGGATCAATACCGTCAAATGCGGCTGGTGCTTATTTTGAGTGTAGCGGTCCCAGGGGTCATAGCGGTATGTTATCAGTCGGAGCATTTTGTGCTGATGGCGCTTGTCTATTCGATCATGGCTATATTCACGGCAACACAGGCGCCGATCGCTGATTCTTATGCGATCGTGACAGCAAAAAAGGTAGGGGCGACCTACGGCAGCATACGATTTATGGCGAGTATAGGTAACGCGGTGGGCGGTTATGCCGGGGGGCTGTTCGTGTCGCTTCTATCGGTGTCCCTGATTTGGGTGCCTTTTTTGGTACTGAACGGTCTTGCGGCCTTGACGGCACTGGCGCTTCCGAAAAATACGGAGGAAGATCTGGCGTTGCGCAAATCGTTTTCTGACGGTATCGGTCAATTAATCCGTAACAGGACGTTTTTAATATTTTTGGGTGGCAGCTTTTTGGTGAATCAGACGTTGACCGCATTTAACACCTATTTTGTACTGGCTTTTAAAATGTCGGGAGGACCTACGGGGTTGGTCGGGGTTGCTCTGCTGGTTGCTTCCATTACGAATGTGCCCTCCATGCTGCTGGCTTCCCGGGTGATTCGCAGGATTGGGCTGGAGAGAACCCTTTTGCTAGGGGCTGTAGCCTATATGCTGCGCTGGGGAGTTCAACTGGCATTTCCTGATCCTGCGGTTATGATTGCTGTGCAGGTGTTGCACGGGCTGTCGTTTGGATTTTTCTACATTGCGGCCGTTGAATATGTATCGCATGTGACGGAGAAGGATATGCAGGCCACCGGACAAAGCGTGTTCAATATGGTATTCGCCGGACTGGCGGGCATTGTAGGTAATCTGTTGAATGGATACCTCCTTCATGCCGGGGGACCGCAGCTTATGAACCTGGCTTGTCTGATCAGCGCGACCTTAGGTGCGTTAATGATGGTTTATGTATCACGCAGCCGTAAGGATGGGAAGACGGGGAAGGTGCGCAAGTTATCCATGAGTCTTCCATCAGAGGCTTCGGCGCAGGAGTAGTATAGTGAAGCTACTGCATCGTTAAAACTTAACAAAACACAGAGAGCATCCTAACCCTGATGAGAGGGAGGATGCTTTTTTTGCGTAAAAGCAACTTTTAAGTTACTTGATATGACAATATACCTAACATGATTTGAACAGAGAAAATAGTTTATTCGCAGGAAAATAGTGATCTTTTATAAAAGTAAGCGTTTTATCATATTTGGTAATCGCTTTCATCTAAACTGTTTATGATCGGGAAACTAGTTTATTGTCAGTTTTCCTACGGTCATGTCATACTAAGGCACATCCCGGACCCACAAGGGACAGACACATGCCGATGCATGATATGCCATAAC
Source organism: Paenibacillus maysiensis (assembly GCF_000520815.1). Taxonomy (GTDB): domain Bacteria; phylum Bacillota; class Bacilli; order Paenibacillales; family Paenibacillaceae; genus Paenibacillus; species Paenibacillus maysiensis. Next base: position 50,422 of record NZ_ASRY01000285.1, read on the forward strand.
CTTCTGATAAGAAGAGGGGCGAACGGGAAAAGCAGACAAAGGGGTGTTCAGGAATGAGAGGAAATAAGGCTGGAGGAACTTTGAAGAAGCTGCGTCTGCTGCTTGCAGCTACGGTTGCACTGTCGGTTGTATTGAGTGGATGCTCGTCGGGTGAGGCGGACAAAAATTCGACGGCTACCGGAGACAAGGGTGGTTCATTGAAGGTTGAAATTTTTGATAGAGGCAACACACCTCAAGGCTACACCATTACTGACAGCTATTTAACCCGTTATGCAAAAGAGAACTTTGGCAAACCCAACAATATTGATCTATCGTATGTGCCTGTTCAGCGCTCGGAAGAGGTCACCAAGCTGAATGTCCTGATGGCGAGCGGCGGCGATGTACCTGATATCGTATTCACTTACGATTCCGGCACTTTTGAGCGGTACGCAGAGCAAGGTGGGCTGACAGATTTGACTCCGCTACTGAATGAGTATGGCCCGAATCTCAAAAAATTCCTCGGTGAAGATACGCTGAGCTACGGTCAGGTGGAAGGCAAGCAGTTCGCCATTCCGGGTAAGCGTACTATTTTAGGGAAATATTCTTCCTTCATACGCCAGGATTGGCTCGATACACTGAAAATGCCTGTCCCTAAAACGACAGACGAATTATATAACACGCTCAAAGCGTTCAAGGAAAAAGACCCCGGCAAGACCGGCGGCAAGGTGGTTCCACTGGGTATGACGATGGAGCCGGGACAATATGATTCGCTGCTGTGGTCTTTTATCAAGCCGGTGACGGATGAGCAGAAATATACGCTGACTCAAAAGCTGGGTTCCCGTGATTATCCGATCCTGCTACCTGGATTCAAGGATGGAGTTCAGTTTATGAACAAGCTTTACAATGAAGATCTGATCAGCAAGGACTTCGGTCTGGATAAGGATAAAAAACAACTGACTCAGGATATTCAAAGCGGTAATACCGGCTTTTTCAGTGAAGATTACGACAACATTTTTTACAACGACTCCGCTTATGCAAACCTGTTGGCCAACCAGCCGAAAGCCAAGCTGACTCCGATGGACCCGTACACCAACAGCGAGGGCAAGCATGCCAAGCCGGAATTTGCATCCAATGGCCTGTACATTATGGTACCTAAATCCAGTGAGCATGCGATTGAGGCGATTAAGTACCTTGATTGGATGTCTTCCGAGAAGGTGCTACTCGATATGCAGAACGGTGTAGAGGGTGAAAATTATACCTTGAAGGACGGAATCCCGGTTGCCAAGGAAAATCCGACACAAGAAGCACAGGACCGTATCTATAATCAGGGCGATGTGGTTATCGTTGCGAACGGCAAAATTGCAGGCGATGATGAGAAAAACAAGGAAGCCTTTATTCTGGGCATGCCGTCTCAGTTCCAGGAGGATGTACGTAAAGCGATGGATATTTCCAACACGGATACCGTGCCTCCGCTGAAATTTGACCATCCGATCAAATCCGAATCCAAATACAGCAACTCGCTACTGGACAAGTTTGATGAAATGGTTGTCAAATCGGTGATGGCACCATCGGCACAATTTGATGCGACCTTTGAAGCGGCATTGAAGGATTATATGGCAAGCGGCGGTCAAGCGATACTGGATGAGCGCACAGAGGCTTACAAGGCCATGACAGGCAAGTAAGAAGGCGGAACGTAAAGGAGGAGACAGCGCATGAAAGGGAACGTTTACTTCCGCAGATATTGGCAATTATACGCGTTGCTTGTGCTGCCCTTGATCTACTTTATTGTATTCAAATATGGCCCGATGTGGGGCGTGCAGATTGCATTTAAGGATTTCAACTTTTTTCAGGGAATTACCGGAAGTGAATGGATCGGGTTTGACGCGTTTCGGGAAGTATTTCGCATGGACGATTTCTATAGAACACTGCGCAATACCATCGTGCTGAATTTGCTGGATCTGCTGGTTTCTTTTCCGGCACCTTTAATCTTGGCGATTTTGCTTTATGAAATGAAAGTGGTCTGGTTCAAGAAGCTGTCGCAAACGATTTTGTACATTCCCCATTTTATTTCGTGGGTGATTATCGGCGGGATTGTGTACCAGGTATTTGGTACGCAGTCCGGCATGATCAACAATGTGCTGACCTCGCTCGGATTTCAGGCGTTTCCTTTTTTGACGGATAAAAATGATTGGGTGATCACCTATCTGCTTACGGGTGTGTGGCAAAGTGCAGGCTGGGGAACGATTTTGTACCTGGCTGCACTGACCGGAATTAACCGGGAGTTGTTCGAGGCCGCTGAGGTGGATGGTGCAGGGCGCATGAAACGAATTTGGCATATTACGATCCCAGGTATGAAAACGACGATTGCTACGCTGCTCATCATTAATCTGGGCAATATGATCACCATTGGCTTTGATCGTCCTTATGTTATTGGCAACGTGGCGGTTCGGGACTATTCCGATGTACTAAGTACGTTTGTATATCGTATTGGAATGGAATCCGGGCAATATACGCTGGCAACGGTGGTGGGGCTGTTTCAGGCGGTGGTCGGTCTGATCTTCGTACTGGGCGCGAACTATGCTTCCAAGAAGCTGACGGATGAAAGTATTTTGTAAGTGGTAAAGGAGCTGACACCTGATGAGTGAACGTACTGCGAACCGCACCTTTGATATTGTAACCACCCTATTGGTGGCTGTGGCTGTACTGCTGTGTTTGGCCCCGTTTATTCATATTTTGTCTATTTCTTTCAGCTCAAACCGGGCTATTACGTCCGGAGAAGTTACCTTGTTCCCGGTTGAGTTCAATCTGAAGGCGTACGGGAAGGTTTTCTCCGATTTGAGCATGATTCGTTCGCTCGGGTTTACGGTCATGCTGACTGTGATCACGACGGTGCTGAGTATGCTGATGACAGTGATAGCTGCATATCCGTTAACGAAGAAAAATTTAAAGGGCCGCAAAACGATTATGTTTATGATTGTGGTGACGATGTTTTTCAGTGGCGGCATCATTCCAGAATACATTCTGGTGCGCGATTTGCATTTGCTGAATAATATGTGGTCCCTTATTTTACCCGGTCTGATCAGTCCGTTTTATCTGATTATTCTGATTTCCTTCTTTAACGGAATTCCAGAGAGTCTGGGGGAAGCGGCAGAGATTGACGGCAGCAGCCAATTCGGCACTTTGATTCGGATTGTGCTTCCGCTATCCCTGCCTGTGCTGGCGACATTAAGTCTGTTTTATGGTGTGGGGCGCTGGAATGGGTTTCAGGATACGCTGATGTATATTCAAAACCCGGATTTATTCCCGTTGCAGCTCAAGCTGTATCAAATGATTCAAAATAACATGGTGTCCGAGCTGTCGAGGCTGGAAGGAGCAAGCGGTGCGAGAATTACACCTGAAGGGCTGAAGGCGGCGAGTGTTATTTTCGCAACGGTTCCGATCCTGCTTGTTTATCCGTGGCTGCAAAGATATTTTGTCAGCGGCGTGATGCTTGGAGCGGTGAAAGGATGATGACGATGAAGGCGAAGGGGGAATACTCCTTTTCCACCTGTTGGAATATAAAAAGGCATACAGTCGGCCGAGAGCTTGTGGAGGAAATCCGTGAGCTGGGTTTTGGCCGGGTGGAGCTGAATTATAACATTACCCGGGAAATGCTGATGACGATTGAGCCTATGATTGAGCGGGGAGAAATCGGCATATCGAGTGTGCATAATACGTTTCCTCACACGCCTGACCCGGATTACGGTACGGATTCCGTTCTGCTCGGGTTTGATGATGAGACGAAGCGAAAACGCGCGATAGAGCTGCTGGTACAATCTGCGGAATATGCGCATCGATATGGTGCAAAGGCGGTGGTTGTGCATCCCGGAGAGGTTCCGTTTCCTTACGATATCAGCGGCGAGCTGGAAGTGATTTACCGTGAGCAGGGCAGGGATTCGGCTGCTTATCAAGCGTTGTGGACACAAATGCTGGAGCGGCGGAATGCGCTGAGTGGGCATTATGTACAGCGTATCCGCGACAGTCTGGAAGAGGTGTGTGACCGTATCGCCTCCAAGGGCTATGATGTAGCAATTGGTATCGAAACTCGTTCACGCTGTTATCAGATGCCTACCTTACAGGAGGCCAAGACGATCATAGACGATTTGAAGGGCGCACCCGTGTATCTATGGTATGACATTGGACACGGCATGATCATGGACCGGATGGGATTGTACGATAATGCCAAGGAAGCCAATGAAATGATCGACTATATTCTCGGTGTCCACATCCATGAAACGATAGGATTATCCGATCATTGGTGCCCTTATATTCATAGCGGCGATTTGGAATTCTTCGATCGTTTCGTTCAGATCATCCGGCAGGCGCCGATCAAGGTGTATGAGCTGAAAGCGGCTTGCCAGCCGGAGGACATTGAACGTAGCCATGAGTTGCTGACAAGCAAGATAGCGAAACTTCAGATGCAAGGATGATCAACGATTATGCATATCACAGGGGCTGAGGGAATGTACAGTAAAATCGTAGCGGTCAACGATGCCTGGGTGAAACCGGGCATGGATCATCAGGTGCTGGATGCTGACAGCCGTTATTACGGCGGGGTGACCGATGATGAGAACGGGATTGCCTGGCCTAATCATTCGGTCGGCACTCCTGCGGCAATGGCAATCTGGGCGGCCGCGCTTGTCAATCCGGATTCCACCTATTACCGGAATGAGGATGTGCTGATCCGGCTGGAGCTGGCGGCGCAGTACATGCTGCATGTACAGCATGAGGACGGCTCTATTTCGCCGGGCTGGACCAATTTTCACTCGCCGCCGGATACGGCGTTCGTGGTGGTGGGCTACACTCAGGTCTACCAGTTGCTGATCGGTGACGATTGGCTGGAGCTGCGCCGGGTGACTGACGCGATCCGCCTATTTCTGAAGCGGACGATTCCGGTCATGCTGACCGGGGGGTGCCATACGCCGAATCATCGCTGGGTGCTGTGCGCTGCTCTGGGCTTCCTGCACGAGCTGTTTGATCTGCCCGAGGCGCTCGCCCGGGCCGGTATGTGGCTGGCAGAAGGGCTGGACGAAACGCCGGATGGCGAATGGACGGAGCGTAGCAACGGAATTTATAATGCCGTCAGCGATATTATGCTGATTCATGCCGCCCGTTTATTGAAGCTGCCGGAGCTGCTGGAGCCGGTGCGGCGCAATTTGCACATGATGGTGTACCTTGTCCATCCCGATGGGGAAGTGGTCACAGAGTATTCGGGAAGACAGGACTTTGGCGTGATGATGAATTTATCCTCCTATCTTCTCCCGTATGCCATGCTGGCTACCGAGGATGAGGATACTATATTCGAAGCGATGGCTGTCGCCGCTGTTCAAGTAACGGATCATCCGGGTGGTGCTCCGATTAATGCGGCTGTGCGCTTTTTGCTGGAGCCACGTTTGCAAACCCGCAAACTACCGTCAGCTGCATTACCTGTCACCTATAACAAGCTGCTGAACGGAGGTTTTCCGAGGGCTGACTATCTGAGCCGGATGGATGAGGCAGGGCATCATCAGCACATTTATCACAGCAGGCTGCATACGGACTTTGGCGCTCCGGTTGCTCGATATCGGCAGAAGGATACCAGCGCGACACTCATGACTGAGGCTTCGTCGTTCCTGTCGTTGCGGCATGGAGATGCACGTCTGCTGGCGGTTCAGGCAGCTTCGTATTTCTCGCCAGGCTTCGTGCCTATGCAGGAGCTGACTGCGCATGAAACCGGATGGGCCCTATCGGGTCAGCAGGCCAAAGGCTACTACGGGCCTGTTGCAGCGGCTGATCTGCCGCCCACCTCGCAGGAGGAAATTAGTCCGTGGTATTTGCTCCCGCACCACAAACGGCCACTTACCCATGAACAGAAGCATGAAATCCGGGTGGATGTGGATCGTCAGGAGGATGTGTGGACGCTTCGTTTTCGCTCAGAAGGCCCGGTGGATTGTATGACACAGATTTTATTTGTTTTTGGACGTGAAGGGAAATTCACTTGCGGGGAATACAGGCTGGTTAATGGAGCGGTGCAATGCTGGACTGGGGGGATGGCGCGCTATGAATCGGGAAATGCATGGTTTGAGCTGACAGGAACAGCGATGGAGCATTCGGCTACCTCGGTTCGGGGGGCTGCTCACCCTGCGGATTGTCACACATTGCTGGTCAATTGGATGGCTCCGTTCGATCAGACGATCACGATCCGTATGTCTCCTTTGCCTGTGAGTGAAGTTTGAGGTACGATGAGCACCTGTTTCCGGGGATGAGGTCAGTCTCGGAAACAGGTGCTTTTTGGTGTCTTGAGCCATGCTGAATGGAGCGCTTCCATTGAGCTTGAAGCGATTGTGGTGTACACTGTCCAGAACAGGTGTAAATTGGAACGTCAGGAAGGATGGACGGTTGCAAAGGAGGGAAAGACACTTATGTATGCCCGTTTAAGATCGTTGAATTATCCTGTAAAAGGGTATGTTTTTATTGTATTGGCCGTATGCTCAGTGATAAGCACCTTGTGGATCATTAACGTGCGGCTGCCCTCGGGAGGCCGCCCTTATCTTTTTATTTGGTGGAATATGATGCTGGCCTGGATTCCGATGCTTTTAACGCTGCTGCTTGATGTGATTTATAGTTCCTGGCGGCGGGGAACGAGGACATTTTTGCTCTGGATAACGGGAGCGGTATGGTTCTTTTTTTATCCCAACACACCGTATTTAATCACAGATTTGCTGCATGTGTTCGCGAGATATCCTTTTCTCGGGGAGCAACGCTTTTGGGGAGAGCCGTATTTCTGGAATCATGTACTGGGGATGCTGTTGGTCGCTGTCCTGGGGCTGACGATGGGATTTGTATCGCTCGAATCTGTGCGACAGCTGGTACAGCGTGCACGCGGCGGGTTTGTAAGCTGGCTGTTTGTGCTGGCTGTACTGCTGCTAAGTAGCTTGGGCATTTATATCGGCCGTTTCTTTCGGGGGAACACATGGGATATTATATCTGCGCCTTCCCAGTTATATACGCAGGTGTCCTCCATATGGGCAGATACCCTGCAGCGTGCTCATTTTGTGGAGTTTAGCGGTATGGTATTTGCTATTTTGTTCATTAGCTATGTATCCACGATGTGCGTGGTTTGGATCGGCAACAGCCGTCGGGATGAATGGCGTAATTGGTAATGTCAATAAGACCAAGTGGCTGAGTAGCTTCATAAGCTTGAATAGAAAGGAGGAATAGAGACAATGAACGGACAGAACCGATCAGATATTCGCGCAGGGCTTCAGGTGGATATTGTGCTTAAAAAAGATCAGCCTACCGGCAAGCTGACGCGAGGAACGGTGAAGGATATTTTGACCAATTCTCCGCGTCATCCGCATGGAATTAAAGTGCGTTTGGCAGACGGACAGGTTGGGCGTGTCAAACATATCGTAACCAATGAAGGATAGAGACTGCGGGTTGAGGGGGAATGACGTATAAATCAGGCAACGGCAAGGTCGAAACATGATCGCTATCCGTTTGTTTTGCTTGTATTACTGGTGCTTGCTCTCATCTGGTCCTTTATCCATCCGGCGGATCATTTTACCTGGGTACTGGAAGTTCTCCCGGCGATTGTGGGAGCTGTACTGCTGGTGGCGGTTTACCGCCAATTCCGGTTTACGAATCTGGTGTATACCCTGATGTGGCTGCATGCGCTCATTCTGATTGTCGGCGGGCATTATACCTATGCGGAAATGCCCCTGTTCAACTGGATTCGGGATACCTTCGGGCTGGAGCGTAATTATTACGACCGACTTGGGCACTTTGCGCAAGGCTTTGTGCCTGCCCTTATGGTCAGAGAAGTGCTGCTGCGCAAAACGACCTTGGGAAGCGGAGGTTGGCTGACCTTTCTCACGGTTAGCGTATGCCTTGCGATTAGTGCTACATATGAGCTGATTGAGTTTGCCGTAGCCAAGGCGACTGGAACGGCCGCAGAAGCCTTTTTGGGAACCCAAGGGGATATATGGGATACCCAATGGGATATGCTTCTTGCTTTGATTGGTGCCCTGACAGCCGTGATTCTGTTAAGCGGAGTACATAACAAGCTGCTGAAACAGCTAAGGCATTAGCGGGTTACTTTCTATTGGAGATTATAGCTGGACGATATAAAGTTGTAATGGTAGTGGAGGGTGGTTGCAGAATGCGTGCTAAAGCATTTTCTAACCACCCTTTGATGTATCCTGAGATCCTCGGAACATCCAATAGTAGACGAGGGAGGACAAAATATAGAACACACCTGTCATGCTGAACGTGATGGCATAGCCCCAGTAATTGCCGTAGGTCGTAATCAGATAGGCTTGTACAGGTCCCATGCCTGCGGTTCCGAGCATCCAGATCGTCTGGAGAATCGAGTTGGCAATGCCCCGGTTCTTATCCGATACACGTTCCACCAGAATGGCGGTTTGCAGCGGATTGGCCGCATTCATCAACGCTTGCCTGAACAGAAAGCTGATGGAAGCAATCCAGAGGACATTGGTGAAGCCGGTAATCAGAAGAAACGGGAGCGAGAGCAGTTGAAAGCCCACGACAGCCTTGACCAGTCCGATCCGGCTGCCAAGCGTAGGACCGATCAGCATGGAGAGGATAGTCATGAGCTGACCGAGAGCAATCAGCAAACTCATCGCGCTGAGCGATACGGAAAAGCGGTTCGTAAAATATAAATTGAGATACGGGATGACTAGACCTGAGCCCAACCCGAGAAAAAACTGGGCAAGAACAAATTGTCCGATAACCCGGGTATCGGAAGCAGCAGGAGCAGGTGTTACTGGTAAAGCGGGCGTGGATTCCGCCGTATCCGCTGTTACCGGCTCAGGTGTCGATTTGGCAAGGTGCACATTTTCTTCGACGTGAGAGGCTTTTGTCATGAACAATAGAGGAATAAAAGCGGTCAGTGTTGCCGTTCCTCCGAGAAACAGGGCGACCCGCAGACTGGAAAGCTGTGTGATCCCCGACGTTTGCAGTCCATCCGCAAGCACACCACCGCCAAAGCTCCCTATGACCTGTGCCGCGAGTACAAGAGCCGAGTAATAGCTGAATATCTTCAAGCGCTGAGCTTTGCTAATGCTTTCCGCCAAAAAGGGTACAGCCAGCACCTGAATAAAGGCGGCAAATACACCCGAAACGACGGCGAAAACCAGCATACTGCCACTGGTATCCGTAAAGGTACGGATGAGAAAGGCAACACCGCTGAATAGCGCTCCGATGACCAGCATGTGTTTGCGGCTCGTCCGATCCCCTAAAAAACCGACCGGAATAAACAGTAAGGCTGTAGCCAGCGCCTGCATGCTCACCACCCGGCCATTCATGTCATCCCCGAAGCCAAGCCCCTGGATATACAGGTTATACAGTACGGAAAACATCCCCGTACCCATCTGGTACAGCAGATTGGCGATAAAAAACAATCGGATATTACGCGGCCACTTTCGAGGCTCGTCTAACATTTTGCTAATCCATGACACGATGCGATCCTCCTGTGACGTTGATGCAGATAAGTTGATGCTGTTGATATGTATTCTAGCAGGATCTGTGCATTCCATAAATATTCCTTGTCTCCGATTTTTTTTGGGTAATAATAAAGCATAGACTTTGTCTTGAAATTTCATTATAGTAATTCGGTATAAATAAATTTGAAGGGTAAGCAGGAGGGATGGCTTTGGCTTTTGGAGCACGGGTGTTAAAAACGGGAATCGCAGTGACGCTCGCCCTTTTTTTGAGCACGCTCTTGAATACCCATTCGCCTGTGGGGGCAGCGATAGCCGCTATTTTTGCCATGCAACCGTCGATATACAGGTCGTGGCGTTATTTTCTGGATCAACTCCAAACAAGCACACTGGGTGCAATCATGGCATTGCTGGGCGGGATGGTATTTTCAAATGAACCGATTGCGGTCGGATTAGTATGTGTACTGGTACTAATGATATGTCTGAAATTAAATATGGCTGATACGGTAGGTTTGACACTCGTTACCGTTGTTTCTGTAATGGAAGCTTCCGGTGACTGGAAATTTGCGGTGACCCGTTTTGTGCTCACCTTAATCGGGATTGTTTCTGCTTTTGTCATTAATGTTACTGTTTTTCCCCCGAAACCGAAAAGGCAGTTTATCAATCAGATTCAAAGTGTATTTAACAGTATGTCCTTGCTGCTGCGAACCGCCATTTCCGATGAGATTAAGGAGTCTGTCTTTAAAGAGGAAAAAGGCAATCTGGAGGGAGCCATAAAATCGCTATCGGATAAATATCATTTGTTCGAGGAAGAGCAGAAGAAGCTCAAGCGCTCCCGGTTCAGTCAGACGAGGCAGATGGTGGTATACAAGCAAATGCTCGGAAGTTTGCACAAAGGATATGAGGTACTGGACGCGGTGGAAAGGCACTACTTCCAGTCCTTACGACCGAAGGGTACGGATGCATTTTTTGATAGTCATCTGGAGCTGCTGATCCGGTTCCATGAACATGCGCTGCTAAAATTCGAGGATAAGCTGAAACCGAACGAGGAAGAAAGCGAAATGTTCCAGCAGGCGAACGGCGAATTTATGAAGCATGCGATTACCCGTTTTGACCACTGTCAGGAAGGAATGCTAAGACTGTCGATTGTGGCTGCCGCGATGTATGACTATGGTCATCAACTGGAGCGGTTGAGCAGATTGGCGGATCATATTCATCCTGTGGAAGAGAGCAAGTAGCGAATGTATCAAAAAGCAAAAAGCGGTCGTATTCATCTATACAGATGGACGACCGCTTTTTGCGTATATAAAAAGACATAAAAAAAGCCCGCTGGTTGCGAACAGGGGTTGAACTTGCTACAATAGAGGATGCTATGTTTATGGTAAAGCCATGAATTTAAATTCGTTAATTACACTTCTTATCGCATTATAGCATGTTTCAAAGTGTAAGTCAATTTTCCCGGATCAGAGGGATGCCAAGGGTATACCCAGGTCCATAATAGAACATAGTTTAGCCCTGCGGTGGAGCAGGAGGAAACGGAACAGGAGTGATGCCAGTGACTACTGAGCAGCAATGGAATGAGGAACAACGGAGAGTAGAGGACGTGACTGCTGTCATTAGCGGGCGCATTCGAAAGCTGGAGACGGAGGTTGGCTCTGTACGCGGAGATGTCGTAGATATGCGTAAAGACTTTTGGGATGAGGTAACAATCAATTTCAGTGAGGCGGATGATGTGGGCGAGACCTCCACCAGCTTGCGTCAGCAATCTGAAATTTTGTCGGAACGAGAGCGCAGGCACAAGCATTCTACAGAGGCGCTAGGTCGTTTGAAAAAGCTGCTGGAATCACCGTATTTTGCACGTATTGATTTTGCTGAGGAAGGACAGCCAGCAGAGCGTGTTTATCTGGGGATCGCCTCCCTGCTGGATAATCAGGACGAGGAATTTCTGGTCTATGACTGGCGTGCGCCGATTTCCAATCTCTATTACGATAATATGCCGGGCCCCGCTTCCTATAAGACTCCGACAGGGGAAATGAAAGGAGAACTGACGCTCAAGCGCCAATTCTCGATCCGCGGTGGACAGATTCGTTTTATGTTCGATACAGGGGTAACGATTGGAGACGAGCTGCTACAGGCGGTGCTGAGCCGAAGCTCGGATGCTCAGATGAAAAGTATTGTGGCAACGATCCAAAGGGAGCAGAATCGCATCATTCGTGATGATCGAAGCCGTATGCTTATCGTACAGGGAGCGGCAGGAAGCGGCAAAACATCTGCTGCGCTCCAGAGAGTAGCCTATTTGCTGTATAAATACCGTGATCGCTTGCGCGCGGATCAGGTGGTGCTATTTTCGCCCAATCCGATGTTTAACAGCTACGTTTCGACGGTACTGCCCGAATTGGGTGAGGAAAACATGCTCCAGGCCACGCTTCAGGAGTATTTAGAGCGTCGGTTGGGCCGGGAGTTTCAACTGGAAGATCCCTTTGAGCAACTGGAATATGTACTTTCGGCATCGTCACAGCCGGGGTATGAGGCCAGAATGAAAGGTATCCGCTTTAAGTCTTCCAAGACGTTTTTACAAGCCATTACCGGATACAAGGCGTATTTGGAGCAGGAGGGTATGCGCTTTAAACCGATCCGGTTTCAAGGGCGCGAGGTGGTTCCATTGGAGGAAATGGTGCGCAAGTTTTATGGATTCGACTCTTCGGTAAGGCTGGCAAATCGGCTGGAGCTGCTAAGGGACTGGATGCTCAAGGAGTTGGCCCGTTTCGGTAAGGAGGAATGCTCTGCTCCATGGGTGGATCAGCAGATGGATCTGATGGAGCCCGAGGATTACCAGCGTGCTTATAATCGCATGCGGCGTAAATCCAAGAATAAGGGCCATACCTTCGACGATTTTACACGTGAACGGGAAATACTGGCGCGTATGGTGGTCAGTGACCGCTTGAAGCCTTTGCGTAAGTGGATCAAAGCGCTTCGTTTCGTAGACACGACCCGCTTATACGGCGAGCTGTTCCTGAATGAGACGCTACTGAGCCAGCTGGCCAATCACGCCGAGCTGCCTGATAGCTGGAGTGAAATCAGCCGTCAAACGCTGGAACGGATGCAGGCCGGGGAGCTGGCGTATGAGGATGTGACACCCTTTTTGTATCTGCGTGAGCTGATGTTGGGTTTTCGTTCCAATAGCCATATCCGTCATGTGTTTATTGATGAAGCGCAGGACTATTCACCGTTTCAACTGGCTTTTTTCAAGCGCTTGTTTCCGCAGGCTAAAATGACGGCGCTGGGCGATTTTAATCAGGCGATCTATGCGCATGCTTCGGTGCTTCAGGATGCGGAGCCTCTCTATGAGCTGTATGGAGCGGAACAGACCGAGATGATCTCCCTGACACGCAGCTACCGCTCGACTCAGGAAATTGTGGAGTTTACCCGGGGAATGGTGGCCGGAGGCGAGCATATTGTACCGTTTAACCGGAAGGGTGAGAAGCCACGTGTTACGGAGGTACATTCGCGTGAAACGCTGCATCGTCTGATCGTCGGAAACATCACGGAATTGCTGGCAGAAGGCTATGAATCCGTGGCAGTAATCTGCAAAAATGCCGGAGAAAGTGCGGCAGCTTATGAAGCGCTCGAAGGGCAGTTGCCCGTGAAGCCAAGGCTGATCAAGAAAACAACTCCGGCTTTTGAAAAGGGAATTCATATCATTCCGGCTTACCTGGCAAAAGGCGTGGAATTTGATGCGGTCCTGATCTATGACGGATCAGCGGAGCAATATCAGCGTGAAAGTGAGCGCAAGTTGTTCTACACGGCCTGTACACGGGCTATGCATTTGCTGCACATTTATACGATAGGCGAAATTACACCATTCGTGAGTTCGCAGGAATCGGATACGTATACCCGTAAAGTGGAAGAAAGTGATCCTGTTCTGTAAGACTGGCATAATTGTGCGTATTCCAGTAACATAAGCAAATAAGAAAAACAGGTAAGAAGCATAAACGGAGGTAACAAAACGTAATGGACATGAAGAGTGTATTTCAACGCCCGCCGCTGGCGGACTGTGTACCCGAGCTGGTAGCTACAGCCAGAGGGGAGCGCAAGGCATCGCTGGTTATCCGCGGAGGAACGCTGGTCAATGTGGTATCGGGCGAATTATTACCGGGAATGTCTATTGCTGTGCAGGGCTCCCGTATCGCATACGTCGGTCGGGACGTTAGCCATACCATCGGAGAAGACACTGTGATCATTGAAGCGGAAGGCCGCTATATGGCACCGGGATTACTGGACGGACATTGTCACATCGAAAGCACGCAGCTTACCGTAACGGAGTTTGCAAAAGCTGTGCTGCCGCTAGGCGTGACGGGCGGATTTTTTGACCCGCATGAGATTTCAAATGTGCTTGGTCTGAAAGGGCTTCGCCTGATGCTCGATGAAGCACGCACGACACCGCTGGCTGCCTACATGCAGGTGGCTTCTTGTGTTCCGTCCACAGGACCGGAACTGGAAACGACAGGGGCTTCCTTCGGCCCGGTGGAAGTCGCGGAAGCCTTACGCTGGGGCCCGGATATGATCGGGCTGGGCGAAGTCATGAATTTCCCTGGTGTCGTCTATGGAGACGATGTGATGATCGGGGAAATTCAGGCCACGCTGCGCGCGGGCAAAGTGGCGGGCGG
>NZ_ASRY01000286.1 GCF_000520815.1 Paenibacillus maysiensis
TCAATACGGCAGGTCGGATCATATTAGGTGCGCTGTCGGATAAAGTCGGTCGTCTGAAAGTGGTAGCGGGTGCGTTGTTAACAACAGCGGTTGTAGTTACAGTGCTGAGTCTGGTACCGCTGAATTACGGTTTGTTCTTTGCCTGTGTAGCAGGGATTGCCTTCTGCTTCGGCGGTAACATTACAGTCTTTCCTGCCATCGTGGCTGATTTCTTTGGCCTGAAAAATCAAAGTAAAAACTACGGTATTGTATATCAGGGCTTTGGCCTCGGTGCGCTAGCGGGTTCCTTTATCGCAGCCTTGCTCGGCGGATTCATCCCGACCTTTACGACGATTGCTGTGCTGTGTGTCGTATCGTTCCTGATTGCGCTCACTATCCGTACTCCGGATCAAGGCAATCTGGGCAGCCAACGGGAGAAAAATGCCAACAGCATGCGCAGCATGAAGCCTGATACGAAGCTGGGTTAAAAGGAATTGAGAACAAAGTACCAGATGAATGCCAAAAGACCTGTCATCATTTCTCTGAGGGAGATTATGGCAGGTTATTTGTTTTTCCATTATTCGATTTTACGGTATAATAAAAAGATATGTAATAAGCCGATATATACAAAAGACATAAGCTAAGAACCTGACAGGAGGACGAGTCATGATCGTGGATACAAGCGGGAATCTGCTTGCCCGCAATACGAAGCTGCGAAATACATATCAAATTCGAAGCGCCTTGTCCCGCAGTGAGCTGGCCATCGTGTATACGGCAAGGCTGTTGGATAATCGAGAAAAGGTCATTGTTAAGGAGTTTTTTCCGAATGCGCTCGCTTTACGGGGATCGGATCGAAAAACCGTGACCTGTAGTGCATCAATGCAATTCAAATACGTGGAGTTTATGCATTATTTCTTGCGTGAAGGGCAGATGCTCAAGGAATTAAGCCATCCGGGTATTGTCGGTTATATAGATCACTTTGAAGAAAATGGAACTGCTTATCTGGTCATGGAATATTGTGCCGGCAAGACGCTGGACCGGGTGATGAAGGAAGAGGATGCTCCAACGTCCGATCCTGCTTTTTTGTACCATGCGCTGCTGCCTTTAATTGATGCTATGGAATACATTCACGATAAAGGCATTATTCATCGGGATATTAAGCCGGGCAACATTATGATCGGGGAGAATGGCAACATCAAGCTGCTTGATTTTGGATCGGCTGTGCATTTTGAAGGCAAAGAGCATCCGATCTTCACTACGGCGGGCTACTCTCCGCTGGAGTTCTACTCTAATCGCTCGCAGCAGGGACCCGTATCGGATATCTACAGTCTGGCCGCCACGCTGTATTATTGCCGAAAAGGATCACCTCCACCGGATGTGCCGGGCAGATTATTTGCTGATCAGGCCGACCGGATTCAGATCGAAAATGCAGGTCTTTCCCTGCTGCCGTATGTGATTCGGAGAGGTCTGGAGGTGCAGGCCAATAAGCGTTGCCGCTCGCTCAGATGGTTTAAAGCCGCACTGCGTACGGAATATTGGATAAAAAAAGGGAAGCGCCCCACTCTTACGGTTCGTTAATCGTAAGAGACGGTGCTTCCCTTTTTTTGTTTCCGACGGACGTTATCCATTATCCTGTCGGAGCTTGAATATGATCGGTGTACACGGAGGTATTGGGCTTGATCGCTTTGTACCGCAGCTCGATTTCAGTTACACCGTCCTCGAACGTAATGTACAGCTTGTCGCTGTACTCCAGCACGGCCTTTTTATTGCGGCCAATTCTGACTTTCCCGTGCTGCAAGGCGCAGCGTGTATCATGCTTGACCACCAGAGTTCCTTTTTTACCTGCGGAAAAGACAATCCGCTCCGCTTCCGACAGCGGTTCGTGAACGTCAAGCGTACGGAACAACTCCTGCAAGCTGACCTTCCGTCCCGGAAAGGAGGTAAGCGGCCAGGATTTTACCGGAATCTCCTGTCCACTTGCTGTCGCGAGGAAATATCCTTCGATTCTTCCCGCAAACTGCGGTTTTGGTCGCAAGAACCAGTACAGAAGTGCCGCCACTACGACACTAACAGCTACCGTCCATTTGATAGCTGTATACCGGGACTGTACGGAAACGGTCAACGTAGCGCTGCTGGATGCTCCTTCCGAATCGGTAGCGGTAATTTTTAGCTCAGAGTCGCCCGTGTGAAGCCCAGATAACAGCAGATTGGTGCCGTTAATCTCAGCATTAGCCGCATCCCCTGAGGCTCCTGAATCCAGCTTATAGGTGAGCTTGTCATGATTCGGATCAGCAAAAAATTCGCTTAAACTCCGGCGGACATCCCCGTCTTCCTTCACCAGACGAATGGTCAGGTCCTTTAAAGCCTGCGGTGCAGCATTCGCCGCATGGACGGTATGAACCGCTCCCTTGCGATACCATTGCGGGCTGTCCAAAGACAGCTGCCAAGTATAATCCCCCGTTAGAGGGAACGCGTATTCGGTCTGAAAGAATCCCGACCTGTAGGCCATAGGTACCTTTTTGCTTGTACCGCCCTTTACGGGTGTAACCATGATATTGGCTTGAAGCGATTTATATACAGCCTCGTCTGTAAGCTTTTGACCATCCGGCAGTAACAACTGAGCTTTGAACGGTATGGTTTGTCCTTTAAGTAGCTGCACGGGTTTGTTTCCACTGGCTTGTGTTTCCTTGTTTCCCGTCATGGTAGCCTCGGCTTCCAGTCGATAGCTGCCAAGCAAATTGATTTTGACCAAATCTCCGCGTATGCCCCTCAGTTTCAGCTTGACTTTGCCTGCCTGTGGATGCTCAATTTTTAAAATCGCATATCGACTCGATTTGTACCTGCGGACATTTTCTGAATTGGAATAGAGCTGTGTTTCCTGAAGAGGATGCTCCGACAAAAGCACCAAATTGGCTTCTTCCATACTGGAGTCCGGTATATCTACTGTTAATTCTTGCATTTCGCCGGTGGTCGTAATCGCCGCGATTGGAACGAGCTTGGAACGAATCTGGCTGGCAAAAATACGGTTTAAAATTTCCGGCAGATCCTCGGCGCTGCTCGTTATAAAAGAAGCTCCCCCCGTTTGCGAAGCGATTCGCTCCAGTTCTTGTCGGTTCACCGTGCCGTCATGATTCAGTCCAATCGTATACACAGGGTATCCTTTGGTCTGTGCAGACTTAATGACGGAGGACACGTCATTACTTGAGTCCCCTTTGGATCGGGAACCGGAAGAGGCTCCAAAATCAGTCTCTCCATCGGATAACAGGATCATAAAAGGCTGACGTCCTTTGGAAGTCCCTGCGGCAAGCAACTCCGAGCCTTTACGCAATCCAAGTCCCAAATCTGTATAACCGGAACGGTTCAGCGTTCTGATTTCCTGCTGAATTTGTGATTTTTGCGCTGCTACCGCAATAGAAGTCAGCGACTTCGAGGCGACTACATGATGGTTGTAAGCGACGAATCCGACGCGTGTACGGTCTGCATCACTCAAATCCATAAACATATTGATAACTTCGGCCGCAATGCCCTCGGGATCGGTATCCCTCATGGAATAGCTGGTATCCAATACAAAAACGGCATCATAACCCTCGACCGGAACAGTTCCCAAAGATGCGGCATTGGCCTGATTTACAGTCCAAATGACCCCGTTTGAGCCAATTTGAAAAAATAGTACAAAAGTCATAAAAGCAATGATTCCTAATTTCCTCATTCTGAACATAAGCCCCTCCATCGACGAGGCCAATGCGGGCGCGCCTACTCTCCTAATCCTTGGTATATAAGGGATAAAGGATAAAAACAGACTGTTAACCCTCACATTAGCCATGAATTTGATACTTTTACGCTTAACAGAAAGATCCAATGGATTTCTATCGGCAATTGAGTTCCATTTGTGAATAATTCCCTGCATAAACAGGTCTAACATATCATAAAAATTACGTATTTACGCATAAAATGAGTCAAATGACCCTGTTTCAATCTGGGGCTACAGAAATTGACAAAACTAACGGGTGCTTTGTATGATAGCTCTCGTATCAACGGCAAAAACTGGGATAACAGTAGGATCACGGAATAACAGAATCGAAAATTTCCTTGTTACCTGAACGATTTATCTCCGTTTGTTAAATTTGCCATTAAAAGTTAAACGAACGCTTCGGACTGATTTTCGAGGTTACATGCCTGTACTGCGTATGCAGTATGAGCCGAATCCTTTGGCCAATTTGAATGTTATGTAGGGGGGAGGAGGCAAAAGAACTAAGCGTGGGAACCCGGCTGCTCTAGATTGGACATCCCGTGTCCGTATGTGGGGCTTTCGACGTATATCCATACTTTAAATTCGTTTGCCGACAGCGATGGAAATCATTTATCAAACAAACCGGACAATGCTTTTTGAAGAAATCAACCCGGAAAAGCTGGACCTGATCACAATTGTAGGTGATGTGAAGGGCATTGACAGCTTGAGTGATGAGAAAATCAAGGAAATTAACCAGCACCTTCTGGTGCGCAGCTTCGACGAATTTTTGGATAAATTTTCGCCGACTGTGTATTCGTTTTTTAACGCGGCTAATCAAAAAGTGGTCTATACCCTTAAAAAGCCGGAAGGGATTGATGAGGACAGCATTTCTGAAATTCGAGTCAATCAAAGTAATGATTTTCTGAAAATGTTGTTTACGCTCATTGACACCAAGCGCAGTCAAGGAATCACAAATGTGGATTTCAAGTTTGAAAATCTGCTGGATATGATTTCTCCGAAAAAGGTTATGGACGATATTCGTCAAGTCCGCAAAGAAATTCACTATATGTATGGTGAATATGACAAGCTGGATGATGGCGATCCGAAGAAACTCGACATGGGCGACAAGCTGAATGGAATGTTTGAGGAAGCAAGCCAGAACTATAACAACGTTATGGCGATGCTGCCATTGGCGATTGAGGATATCAAAACTCGCCTTCTGCTCGGTGGCGCCCAGGAGGAAAACTCCGGTGAGCTGATCCAGGTGGGTATGCTTTCCATTGGGGAAAGCGGCGAGCTGAAAATTATTGAAGCACCGAAGAGCGACAGCACCGAGCTGATGCTGCTGGATGAGAACAGCACGGGCGATCTGTCACAGGTGTTCGAGGAAGATTACAACTCCATCACAGATACGCCTTCTGACTATGTGAAGGATTTGGTGGTTCGCACGTTTGTGCCGCTGCCGGCTGTTCAGACCAAGGTTGATACTGCGGTTGAAGTTCAGAACTACAACACGTATCTGGAGTTCTATAAAAATGCCAAGGATGATTTCGTAAAGGCGGTTAAGCCGCTTGTGGAAAAAATCCTCGGTGTCAAAATGTTCTTCGATCAATATGCAACGAAGAGCAAGGGTATGCTGCCAACAATGCTGGTGGCAAACAACAAGCTGGACATGCTGGTGAAAAGCAGCAATATCCCGCGCCTGGAAACATACCTGAACACCGTGAATGCCAAAAATGAATTCAGCGACACGATCTGGTTTGGTATCGTTCCATCCGTCGAACTGGAAGCAGCCGGTAAGGTGAAGGTTTCACGTGAACGCTTCAAAGGCAACGAGAAGGTCGTTAAGCAGGGCGGAAATTCGATGGAATCGCTCTCGATGCTGCTGCAAGTCGTGAAGGATTACAAAATTCAAATGTTCTTTAATTTTGAATCCGGTGAAGAAACGACTTTCAACAGTATGGCGACAGCAGGCATCGACAAATATGTCGATAAATGCGCCAGTCTCGTTCGCAGAGAATACAGCGAATTTGCGATTCCTTGCGTACCGAACTTCACGATTATTCCGAAGGATAAATCGGGTGTCATTATCGACAGCAAAATGCTACAGACCGAAAGCGGTGTGCAGCTCTCCAAGGAGAAAGAGGATATTCTCAAGCTGTGGATCGAAGGCGTTTATGTGGGCGCAGCCTACGTTGCCGCTGGTTTGGTCGCTTCTTATCAGTGTCCTGAGTACCTGCGTGAGACGTTCAAAACGGTCAACAAAAACTTCCCTGGCGTACGCTTCGACATCGAAGCGGGAGACAACAGTCTGCGCACGGTGACGACGATGGCCAAGGAAATCACCGGGTTTACCAACACGATCAAGGATGCCATCAACCGTAAAAACTTCGGCTTTGTATTCTCGTCCGAGAATGCTCAGATTCAGGATAAGGATATCCGCCGGATTACCGTCTACAAGGCGAGAAGCATGGCGATGTCCGAGGACGGCTTTGACTCCATCTACAAGACGCTGGTCAGTACGTACATTGAACGTATTTTGCGCTACCAGACAGGAGACTTCAAACACGAAAATATCGTCCGCTTCTTCAGTAACAATCCGAGCAGCCAGAAGAGTAAGTGGCTGAGCAGCAGAGGATCTGTGAACTCGATCATTCAGGACGGAGACGATATGAGCTTCATTATTGATGAGAAAAGCAATATGTGCCATATCGATCTGGTCTTCAACGGCAATGTGAAGAACCTGGAAGTCATGATTACTAAAGGAACCAGCTCGGTCAAATCATGATCCGAGCGCTACGAAAGATGTTAGAGGCGTTTCTATCCAGAACCGCCTTTATACATAAATTGCGGAGAAGCCCTGCTTCTCCCGCCATCATATTACCTAATTTCAAGGAGGCAACACACATGGGATTCAGATTGAAAGTTGAAGGACAAGAAACAATCGAGCTGGGCTTGGATAACATCCAAACGGTTATTTATGACACCGATACACCGGACGACTCCAATGCACGCTCCACTGACGTAGGCTCCACGCTGCGCATCAGCGGTAAAATTATCACAGCCGTAGACGGCGACAGCGCGGATGACACGCTGAAACTGGCTTTGTGGTCCCTGGTTCCTGCTGAAAAAGCAGACAGCTACCGTAAAGTAACACTGGAAGTTATCGCAGCTGATCAAGTTGTGCGTAAAATCCACTTCCCGAATGCTTTCGTGGTGGACTACACTGAGCACTTCGGCGACACAGAAGGTGTAGGTGCATTTACACTCTACATCAAACAAAAGAAAGACAAAACCGAGCTGGCTACAATCGATGGCGGATATCCGGTTTAAGCTTAACGTCTTAACGTTAAGCGCAGCTTAAACACACACTCACCCGGCGCACAAGTGCAGGGTGGATAAATATTAAGAGGCCTACGGGTCTCTTAATATTTATTTTTTTCGGAGAGGGGAACATCACACAATGACCAACTACTATGAGCTGCTCGGTGTCAGCCGGGATGCTTCGGAGGCAGAGATTAAGCAGGCTTACCGTAAACTGGCCAAAAAGTATCATCCTGATACCAACCAGGGAAGCGAGGAAGCAACGCGCAAGTTCAAGCTGATTCATGAGGCTTACAATACCTTGCGTGACGAAGCATTGCGGCAGGCATACGATGCCGAGTTCATCCGAAAAACAGAGGGAGCTGGCGGACCGCAGCCAGAGAGAGGAAGAGGGTCAGCATCTTCCGGTGGTGCGCGCAACGCAGCCAAAGGATTTAATCCGGCTGATATAGGAACTGATTTTGAGCAATTTTTCGGTTTTCAACCGAAAACGAAGGAAGGCTCACCGGGGAAAAAAACGAAAAAATCCGGTGATCCGACGGATACCTCGGCGATGTTTAACCAATTTTTCGGTATTCGTAAAAAGTGATGATTTCAGGATAGAAACGGGGGAAGCAAGCAGTGAAAACGGCGCAGAACAGATGGGTTTTCATCATAGATGCTGCCATGTTCGGGCTGATGCTGGCGATCGCCTTTTATATGTTTAGTCGTACAGGCTACAGCGGTTTGAAAACCGTGGTCGTGATAGGTATCGGAATCGGCGTGCTTGTATACATATTGCGTAATCTGGTGTCAGTTGAACGTGTGGCGAAGCCTGAGACACAGCGCAATCGGATTGCCAAGCTGATACTGATGGATGAAGAGGGCGAGTCCATTAAAGAATGGTATATCGAAGGCGAAACCTCGCTCCTGATCGGCAAAACAACGGCTCGCTCCGAGGCGGATATTGATTTGGCAGGTACAGATTATGCATCTCTTGTAAGCGTGGAGCATGCGGTGCTCAACCGGGTGAACAGCGACTGGTTTGTGGAGGATGTGGATTCCGGTAACGGTACCGGGCTGCGGCCTGCGAACGAAAGTGTAACCAAGAAGCTGGAAAGCGGTGAGCCGTACCGGATTTACACAGGTGATTTATTATATATCGCCAATACGAGACTGCTCGTTAAATAGCTGAAAAGACAATCATGACAATTGGGGGAAGGAACCGATTATGAGTTTGACAAGATGCCCGAACGGACACATGTTCAGTACACGAAAGCACGGAAATACGTGTCCTTATTGTAATACGGTGGTAAATGTAGCCGCACCCAAAAGTGTTGAACCAACGGCAAAAACCAACGGTGCGGGAGACGATGACAGAACGATGCCGTATTTGGGCGAGACCGTGGGGATTCACCCGGTAACCGGATGGCTGGTATGCATCGAAGGAGCGCAGGTGGGTCAGGACTATCGCATTATGGCCGAGAAAAACTTTATTGGACGTGCCGAGGAAATGCATGTCCGTATTATTGGGGACAACACGATTTCCCGCAGAAATCATGCGGTCATTGTGTATGATCCGAAAAAGCGTAATTTCTACTTGCTGCCGGGGGATTCGTCAGGCTTGGCGTATCACAATAATGAGGCAGTATATTCACCAGCAGAGCTGGCTGCTTATGACGTGATTCAGCTGGGACACAGCAAATTTATCTTTATCCCGCTGTGCGGCGCCCATTTTGAGTGGGACAACGAAAACTAGGACGGAAGTGGGTATGGTGCAGGGAGGTAACGAAATGCAGCCTTATTTTGTTGTATGTGGAGCTGCGGTGCTATTCGCTGTTCTTCTCATGATCCGCATGCGGCTGACACGAAGTTCCAGCAGCCGTACCATGGGTGGAATTGAGATCGGAAATGGTCAAACGATCGGGAGCCGAAGCGAGCAGGACGATTATTTTGCAAGTATGACAACACCTGTCGGTACGCTGGCGGTTGTCGCAGACGGCATCAGCGGACTGGCTAATGGACGCATGTCCAGTACATTGGCGGTGACGACCTTTACGAAGGCATTCGCCAAGCTGGAGGATGCGTCGAACCTGAACGGATATTTTGCAGAAGCGGCAACTCAGAGCAATCGCGGTATTTTGCAAAATTTGAATGGGCAGGGCGGAGGGACGACGCTGGCGGCGGTCATCATTTGCGGCTATCAGTTGTATTACGGAGCGGTGGGAGATAGCCTGATTACAATTTACCGTAATGGTCATTTTCAGAGCGTCAATTCCAAGCATACGGCGGAAACCTTGCTGGAGGAACGGGTGCTGGCTGGGCAAATGACCTCGGAAGAGGCCAAAACGAGTCCGGTTCGCAATCAATTGGTCAATTATTTGGGCTATGAGGGCTTTGAGAGCATGGAGCTTGGTGCTGCGCCGATTCGCCTGTACGCAGGCGATCATGTTCTGTTGTGCAGCGATGGGATTCAGGAGGCACTGACGGAGATTGAGCTGGAAGAGATCATGCGCAAGGGTGGAGCACCGCAGGAAATGGCGGAAGCGATGATCGATACGATTAATGATAAAGGCTTTAAAAGTCAGGATAACGCGACAGTGGTTATGTTGGCGATAGGATGAAACCAGAAAGACGGGGGTAGCGATGCGCAAGGACAACAGCGATTTTAGTACCGCCTTTGTGTCGGAAGCGGGCTCTTACATAGACAACCGGGACTATTTTGCATTCATGGAGACGGACGACATGGCCTGTTATGTCCTCGCAGACGGTCTGGATTCGGATCAGGAGCTGCGCAGCGCGGAAATGGTTGTCAAAACGGTGCTGGAAAACTTCATGGAGAAGCCTTCCATGTCCAAACGGCGCTTGATGAGAGATCTGCGTGAAGCGCAGGAATGGCTGCAATTTGAAAGCCGTCGTGTTCGGCTCAAAGCCAGTCTGCTGATGGTAGTGACCAACTACAACAAAATGGTGTATGTTTCGTGCGGTAATGTGCGGCTGTATCATTTTCGCAATGGACGGCTTAATTTTCGCAGTAAGGATCATAGCCTGGCTCAGTCATTGGCAGATGATGGACGTATTCCCGACGAAGCGACCAGCACGCATGAGGAACGGGGCAATTTGCTGGAATATCTGGGAAATCCGAATGGAGTTCATGCCCATTATGCCAAAAAGACGCAGCTTGCAGATGGAGATGTAATGCTGCTCGCCACATCAGGGATGTGGGAGGACGTCGAGCTGGCGGAAATGCTGGGGGCGCTGGAGGAAGCAAAGGACCCGGTCATGCTGACAGATACGCTGGAAGAGGTTCTGCTGAGCAAGCAGCGCCGAACGGTGAACAACTATACGGCTGCCGCCATCTATGTGAACAAAATTTTTCAGGAAAAGCCTAAGAACCGTCGCAAGCTGATCAAACGGATTTTGATTGCGTTGCTTGCCTTTGTGATTGTAGGCGGGGGAGCGTGGATTACCCTGGCTCGTATGGCTGCGAACAAGGCGGCTGCGCTGGAAGCAATGGTCGAATCGGCTCAGGCCGCGGATGATTACGCCAGGGCAGGTGATTATGCGAAGGCGCTCAAGTCCTACAGTGAAGCGAAAAACGCGGCAGTTAAAATTAACGATAAGCTTCACAAGCGACTGTATACGGCAGAGCAGAAACTATCTCAACTCATGGTTGACGGGGACGGATATGTGGAAAAAGCAGACTTTACCAAAGCCGAAGCCAGCTACGATAAAGCGCGGAAAAGTGCCGGTCTGTACCCGCCGTTTAATGTGAAGGATATTGAGCATAAAATCGACCAATTAGACAGCTATGCCGAGACGGCGAGCTGGATGAAGGACGGAGATTTAAAATTTCAGGGCGGCGATTACACGAATGCGCTTAAGCTGTACAAGAAAGCAAACAAGGCTGCGATGGAATCCGGTTATACGTCCGCGCAAAAAGAGCTGGAGAAGAAGATTACCGAGACCAATGATAAAATGACGGCCATCCAGCAGCAGCTCAAGGAAATTCAGGCTGGCAAGCTACAGGCCAGAGGGGATCGGCTGATGAAGGATCTCGATTATGAAGGAGCCATTGATGCTTATAGCGGGGCACAGGAGATTTATCAGGAGATCGATAAGCTTGAAAGCGTACTGGCACTGGAGCGAAGTATTGCAAAGGCAGAGGAGAAACAGAGCGCGGAGCAGCAGAAAAATGGCCAACTTGCTGCTGGTTTGGGATTGCCTGACGGAGCGTTGAACGACACGGACGCAGGGGACGCAGCGAGCGAAGCTTCATCTTCCGCTGCGGCAACTCCTGCTACAGCATCGCAAACCAAGGCTGCGGCAGCTACGGGTAATGCTGCAACAATGAAATCAGCGGATACAGCAGCCGCGAAGAAGGAAGCTTCTTCAACTGCCAAGAGCGGCAGTACGAGCGATGGGAATGCCTCTTCGACGAAGGCACCCGCCAGCAAGGAGCAAGGAACTGCTGATTCCGCTTCCAAAGAAGCGGGTGTGTCTGATTCAGGCAGTCAGAATCAGGCGGCTGCGAACGGAAGTTAAGGTTTTCATGTTCAATGAATGCTGGAGCCGGAAAGGAGTGAGACGTCGTGAAAGAGCTGGTGCAGGACCGTTTGAGCAAGATGGACGATCTGGAGCAGAGACGTTTGCTGAAAAATATGATGGCGGGGGTGTTTATGAACCTCGTCGAATATCAGGAAGAAATGACCCGCCAGCTGGAACGGCGGGTATTTGAGGAAATTGAGAATACGGAAGAGAAGTTTGACGTGTACGTGTCATTGACATCACGTGAAGACTATGATCCGATTCATGAATTTTTATATCCGGTGTTGCCGTCAGATTCCAAGGACAAGGTCTTGGATATCAGCCGTGTGGCAGAGGTCGTTCGGGAAGGCGGAGCGTTGCCGCTATTTACTCTTTTTCTGGAGATGGAGACCGAGCAGATCACCGCGCTTGTACGCAGCAAACGGGTTTTCGGGGGAACGTTGGTAACGGAAACGGGAAGCTATCCGATTCGTTTTCGTCTGGAGCACAACCGTTCTTATATTTTGGAGATTGAGAAGCTATATCTTATGTTCATGCAAAATGGCATGCCGTGGAAAACGATTAATCACCCGTACGCTTATAAATTTGTCGATTGTGTACTGGTTGGAGGAGAAGGCGAGCCTGCCGTCGATGAAGAAATTCACGAAATTACGATCTCGTTGGAGGAATTCGACGTTTTTAAGAAGGTGGATGTTTTTCCACTTTGGAACATTGAACGACTGTCTCTGAAAAACAGTGGTTTCCCAATACCGGCTATAGATCATGTGAACTATGAGCATGTGCTTCCTTTACGTAAAACAGGATCTGAGCACGGCTACCTGATTGACGGAGTGGAAGGCGATATCCGGTATATCAAGCGCACGGAAGAGGAACTGACGATTGTCACGCCTCGTGATAAGTCCGGTGAATGGAATGTGTTGAAGGTTACGAAGCCCGTCCTGACGCGACTTAGTCGTCAGACCTATCCGGTGTTGTCCAATCGGCGGCAGGACAGCTTTTTGGGCCGCTATGCAGGCAAACAGGCTGTGATCGTCCGGGCCAAAGCGGAAATTACGCGTATTGTACATTCTTTTGAAGCTGCACAGGGATTGGAATTGGAGCGTGTGGACATCTGGGGAGGCACAGGCAGAAATGATGTGAGCAAGCTTTTATCCAAAACCCAGACGTATCCGTTAAATCCGTTTGTCAGTGACAACGTGCGGACGGAGGAAGGCAAGCAGATCATGCGATTGGGGTTCAGACACGGTTCTGCGGAAGCTTCGTCAACATTTCCTGCCTACATTTTATCCGACTTGATGAGCTTTCTGGTGTCGGAAGTGCAAATGTATTTCCCGGAGTACAAGTGTGAAGGAGAATGGCTGTGAATTACGTCTGGGATTTGCTTATGCGCGCAAAGGAACAGGAGTTAGATGTTAACAGCTTCCGGTTTGTACCCGCTGTTAGCTACTCTCCGTATATGGAGCTGAGTCTGACCGAACTGAATACATCCGAGCTGGAGCAGGTGGTGGAAATCAATCCATACTACCGCTTTTATTCTATTTTTCGGGACCTGTTTCCGCCGGATGCTGAGGAGTACCTGGAGCTGAGAGAATCGCTGTTCGATATTATGATACATTTTCTGGCAGAAACTGATTTGTATCAAGGCATGAATCGGCGGGAGTACCATATCCGGTTTGTTCAGCGTGACATTGGGAACGGCATTTTTGGCCCGAAGGTGAGCGAAAGCTTTGCACAGTTAAACCGTGAAGAGCAGGATGCGATTGCCGAAGGATTGCTGCGGCTGTATGAGACGGGGGAAGCTGTACATCTGCTAAAAGAAACGATGCGCCGCGTATTTCACCGTTCGATTATTTATACCAATTGTGAGGAAAAGGACGAATTGCTCATCTATATCGGTCAGGAGGAAACGCAGTTATCACGGATCAAAGCGGATTTAATTCTGGACCTGTTTCTTCCGGCGCGTTTTACGATTGAGCTGTATTGGACACGTCATTTCGGTATTTTGGAGGCAGACCCGACGATGAAAATAGACGCTATTGCCCTCTATTAAGGCCAAATGGCAGAGAAAGGACATGTGAACGATGAACGGACCCTATACATACAAGCTGCTTGACCCGCTCACCGATCGAAAAGGCATTCGCTTCACGGCGAAATACACGCGGGCGGAGCTAGAGCAAATGACAACCTTTCAGCTACGCGGAATATGTGATAAGGAGCGTCTGGTCGAGGGCTTTGCTAATCGTCTGGCACGTGAGGAGCTGATCCGCGTGATTCTGCGGTTTCGGAGTGCAGAGGAGCATCTGCTCATCACACGGCCCAACCCCGGCGGCTTCGAGCGCATCGAATCGGCACTGCGGCGAAATTGGAATGATCGACGGCAGGAGAGCGGCGGTATCCGGGTTCCCGCCAAAATCACGCTGTATCAGGGTGTGCGGACAGGTCGAATGGACAATTACCGGATTGAATCCGACTTGCCCTGGCTGAACGTGTCTAATGTGCTGCTGGTGAATGCGGTGGGAGAATTGTGCGGTGTTTTGAATTTGGTGAAGGACGAGGGACGGACAGGCGTATATTACCTTTCCCGCCATCTCGACGCTGAGCTGCGGGAGACGGCTAATCATAATTACAGTCTGCTGTTCTTGCGAAGACAGGAATCGGAATATTTTTATAACCTCTACTATGGAGATAAGCCAATGCTGCCATTGAAGCTTCAAGGTCAACGTATTCCGGTGGCAGAGCTGATCATTCGCGGTACTGAAACGACAGATGCAGTATTGGCGGTTGATTTTGGCACCTCGAACACCACGGCAGGTGCATATCTGGATAGCTCCTACGTTACTGCCCCGGATGCGGGCATGAGCAGTACGGTACGGCTGAACGCAATCAATTATGTGTCCTTCCCCGGCCCGGATGGAGCGGAGGGGGATTGGATCGAAGTGTTGCCGACCGCCATTCGTGTCGCGGACTGCTCTAATCCGGAGCATATCGTATACGTATTCGGAGAGGAAGCACTGCGTGGAACGGGTGTAGCGGGCAGCCGGGCGACGGTACTGCGGGGCATCAAGCGCTGGGTCAATGACTATAAGCGAACCGAGGAATTAATGGATTCCGAGGGGAATACGGCGACCGCTTCCCGCAGCGAAATTTTAGCGGCTTTTATCCTCTATGTGATTGCGACAGCCGAACAACAATTCAAGTGCCGGTTTCGTAACCTGCATTTTTCGGCACCCGTCAAGCTACAGCCGCAGTTTATCGAGATGTTTAGCAATATTTTGCCGGATTACCGGATTGAAGCAGAGGACGCGCTGGATGAAGGGCTGGCTGTGCTGTACAACACGCTGGCAGACCAGATGGAACGAGGGACGTTTGCGGACGGTGAGGAATATCAGGCTCTTGTCATTGATTGCGGTGGAGGTACAACGGATTTGTCTTCCGCCCGATTTCGCATTGAGGATGGACGCATTGCCTATAAGCTTGATATTCACACCACATATGAAAATGGGGATACCAATTTTGGCGGAAACAATCTGACGTATCGGATTATGCAGTTCATGAAAATTGTGTTTGCAGGCTATTATGCTGCGGAAACGCGATTGCCTGACACCGATATTGATGCCTTGATCGGCATTCCTTCAGGGGATTTGTACCGCCATGTGGATGAGTTTGGTGTAGATGCTGTGTATGCGGGACTGGAGGAACGTTATCGAGAGGCAGAGGCCATCTTGCCTACGGCGTTCAAACAGTATGAGCATGCCACACGGGATGAATATCAGCGGGTGCTGAGCAATTTTCATCTATTGTGGGGCGCGGCGGAAAATATGAAAAAGGAATTTTTCTTACGCACAGGTATCCTGCGCAGCCGCTTCGAGTCCGAGCAGGTATTTTCATCCGAAAGTGACCTGAACATAGCCGTGATGGATCGTTGGCTGGTTTCAGTCATCGAAAATGGACGTTTTCGTGATGAATACGGATTGCCTGATGTGGTGTTCAATATCCGTGAAATACAGCAGCTTCTCAAGGCGGATATTTACAACATTGTCCGCAAGTTTCTGGATGATTTTTATCAGGAGGGGCGCTTGCAGGACTATTCGATTATCAAGCTGACCGGGCAATCCTGCCGGATTGACGTTTTTCGCGAGGCGCTCAAGGAATTTGTGCCGGGGCGCAGCATTGAATTCCGTCAGAAGGCGGAAGACCTGAGCCGGGTGCCTGAACTGAAAATGGCCTGCCTGCGCGGCGCTATCCGTTATCTGAACGCCAAAAAAATGGGCACGATTGAGCCTGTCATTACCAATCATATTCCGGCCATTCCGTATACCGTCAGCGCATGGACGCATACGGGGCGCGAGAAGGAACTGATTGCGAGCTTGGAGAGCAACCTTGTACGCGGCTCTATTTCCAGGCCGTCCCATGCGGCCGAGGTGGAATTTTTCCTGACGGCGAACGGCGGCAAGCTGCGTCAGCGCCATGTATACCGCAGTCGGCCAGAAGCCTTTGAGCCGATGCCGTATGAGGAAATCGCCGTGCTGTACGGGCGGGATATTCCGCAGGATGATACCGACTCTATTCGCAACGGCGAGACGAAATATTTTGTTTTTGTAGGCAACAGCCGTTGGGGCTTTTATGTGGTGCCGATTACCCGCCGGGATGAATTGCTGCATCTGGGGCCCAAACGCTTTTTTGCCTTCGAAAACGATCTCTCCGAGCTGGATTTCTTTGACGGCACGAAGTAAGACAACAAGAAAAATATGGCTCTTCGCTCTATTGGATGGG
>NZ_ASRY01000287.1 GCF_000520815.1 Paenibacillus maysiensis
GCGTAACCGTCGTCTTGCCCGCGCCCGGCTGTGCAATCAATACGGCAGCCGGATGGGATTGCAGCGCATTTTTAAGCTCGGGTATAATTTGAATGATAGGCAGTTGTTTATCTGTCAAAGAAATCTCTCCAATGATACGCAGATGCGTAGAATCTAAGTGTTGTTTCTATACGAGCAACGAATTTGCTTTATTATTGTGAATTTTTCACTACCTGTAATTATTATGGTTCGAATGACGAAGCTCCGCTTCTATCCCTCCAACCGCTTACGCACAGCCGGCTCATATTCATAAAATACCGACGAAGCGTTCAGCCCTCTTTCCTCCAGCAGCATGCGTAGACGAAGCGATTTTTCAGTCAGCTTGCGACTAATCTGCTGTTGCTCTCCCGCCTCACGACAAGCATGGAGCAAATCGCGTAGCTGTACGCACTCCTTCTGCAATTGAAGCTCCTCCGGTAAAATGCCCGCATTTTTCAATAGCTTGTACGACATACGCAGCTCCTCTGGCACATGTGATAAATCCTCAATAACCAGCGGCTTGCCTGCTCCCTGCAAGTCATCAAATTCGCCCTTCGCCATAGCTTCAACGATTTTCTGTTCTGCCATTCTGTAGAACATTCCCATAGATCAACTCAACTCCTGTATAAACATATGTACAACCATATTGGATCATAAAAATGGGGTCTTTCGTCACTGTAGCATAAATCTCCTGAAGATGTCCTGCATTCATGGGGAAAAGAGGGAGGGATTATTCTTCAATTCCCAGCAAATGGGATACTTGTGTTCTATGCCTTTTGGCCTTACGTGTTCCGTGAATAAGATTGGACAATCGGCTAGGTGGTATATGATATGTCTCACAAAATGTTTTCTGGTCCATTTGTTTCTCAACCAGCTTTTGTTTGATTTTCCACCCAAAAGGGGTTACAGCATTGCGTTTATTCAACTTTATTACCTCCAGGTTAAGTTTTGCTCTAATAATAAGTTCGTTAAGATTTTGATTTGCACGTTTGGTATTGATTCAAAAGATCATCCAGTTTCTTGGATTGTTCAATCACTTTGGGATGCGTTAAAAATCCGTATTTTTTCTGGAGTTGGTACAGTCTTTTTCTAGCCCGCTCGACACGAAGTAAAGTCACACCTTGATTCATCAGCATGATTCCCCCTTCTGTGTCATATCCTAATGCAAACCGTCAACTTTTGGATTATTTAATGATTCACTCAACAAAAAAAGTGCTTCCGGAACATTCCAGAGGCACTTTATGTCGATTTATATTAATTTGGTAAATGTTACGAAACTCCTTCAAGCTGAACTTAAAAGTTACCTATTGTGCCACTGCGCAGTCGGATGGTGCTTCCCATCGCCACCGCCCCCGAATTTCTCGAATAAAGCTTAGGATAAGGGTAGAAATCCGGGGACAAAAGCGACCGCTTTTCGCTTGTACAGCACCATTCCGCCTACTTCGTTTTCCATGTACTTTTTTTAGTTCAGCTTATAAATCAGACTTTTCAATGTTATTTACATATGGCGCTTGGAATCTAACACCGAGAAGCTAATTACTACTAATAATAAAATAATCTTTCCGTTCGCCCTTCATTAACTAAACTTTCATACTTTACATAAGCTTTAAGGTCTGAGAATTCTTTAAATTGCTCAAATAACCTAATGCATCTAATAAAAAAGTCTTCTTTGTTAATGGCTAAAGATTTAGATAAAACGTCCAGTAAGTATTTAAAGCCATGTGAGTAGCTACCTCTATTCAAGTAATATTTAGCCAGTTCATATTTAAAACGCGTTGTTTGTTCTGGTACCACTTGATGGGTATACATATCAGCAGATGATTGCTGTTGGGTGATAGAATCAACCTCCGTTTCAAAACGCAGAAGTATGTCATCCACATCTATCTGATATTGATTAGCTGCCATTATAATATTTATCAGATTGGCAATCATTTCTTTTTCAGTGTTATCTGGCGATGACATAATATATTTAACATAATTGTGTAGCGTACTTAAATCGCCCGATAAAAGCTTGTATACGTAAGTATTTCCTTCTGCCCAATGTTGATACAGTTTTATCCAATACAGGGTGTCCTCATCCGTCTCTAATACCCAATCTAAATCAGCATAGGCGTATGTATATTGTAGAGCTTGCTCATAATCG
>NZ_ASRY01000288.1 GCF_000520815.1 Paenibacillus maysiensis
GGCATATAAGCATGAAGCGGCGTCTGACGAGGTTGCTCCGGCCGGAACGGATTGCAGATCAGAGGGGTCTGAAGTGCTGATGTTTATACCACAATGGCGTGAGTGCTCTACGGGGACAAGCATAAGCCGGCAAAAGCACCTACTGTTGGACACCGGTTCCGGACTTCGTCATTCACTAGCCGGATTTACCGAGCAGTGGATTATCCTATGTGAAATGGAAGAATCGGTCCATGCGGCGGTACACGCGTGGCTGGACAGCGAATCTGACGGTCTGCCGGCAAGCAAGCGCACCCTGCTTCTGTGTTCTGACGAGAAGGAAGTGTATGGGCGTTATCGTGACTATGCGGCACAATTGTTACAGCTAGTCAAAGACATTATGCTCAGTAAGCATCGGGATAAAGTCCTGCTGCAACTGCTGATCCCTTCAGGACAAAAAGGAGAAGACGGACTGTTCTCCGGACTCATTGGCCTGCTCCGGACAGCGGGATTGGAGAATCCGGCAATCGTCGCGCAGTTGATTGAGACCTCTGATGCAGATGATACCACTGGGGCCATCTCCGCGATTCAGGAAAGTTGCCTCCATCCCGAAGAAGCGAATGTCCGGTATACGAACGATAAACGCTGGATGCCTGAATGGCAGGAACTGCCGCTCCTTGAAACGGATCTTGCCGCTCCATGGAAGGAGGGCGGGGTATACCTGATTACAGGTGGAGGCGGTGGACTTGCAGCACTATTTGCCGAGAATATTATCCGCCATGCTCCACAAGCAACTGTTCTTCTCGTAGGCCGACGTGAGCCGGACGACCGCCGGGGGCAGTGGATGCATGATCTGCAGCGCAGTGGAGCGCAAGTCTCCTACCGTATTGCGGATATCACGAAGGAAGAAGAGGTCCAGCAGCTGATCGGCGGCATAAAGACCGAGTATGGGCGCATTGACGGCTTGATCCATTGTGCAGGGGTGCTGCGGGATCGTTTCATATTACATAAAAATGCGGATGAACTTCACGCCGTGCTTGCGCCCAAGGTGGATGCCCTGATTCACCTGGATGAAGCTGCAAAGGATATTCCGCTTGATTTCTTCGTACTCTGTTCATCGCTGGCCAGTGTGTTCGGCAATCCTGGACAAGCGGACTATGCGGCGGCCAACGCTTTCATGGACGGATTCGCCGCTTGGCGCAATGAAAAGGTCCGCTTGGGAATGAGACAAGGGCATACGCTCGCCGTCAACTGGCCGCTGTGGCAAAACGGCGGTATGCGCGCAGATGAACACACGCAGGAACGCATGCATAAGCAGGCGGGAATAGCTCCGCTGGAGACGGCAAGCGGAATCCGGGCGTTGTATGCGGCTTTGGCAGCCGGGCATGGGCAGGCTATGGTGTTGGCGGGCGAACGCAGCCGATTATTAAGATGGCTGAA